>JALQTD010000078.1:0-5807 GCA_023264155.1 Flavobacteriales bacterium
GAAGTGCAACGTGATTGTCTCTTCAATGTACCCCAGCTTGCCCGACTCTGCCTACCTTGCAGCATCGAACGCGATGCCCATTCCGCAAGCGTCCTCCGCGGAATGCCAACAAACTGTTACACTGCTTGCAAGTTCAAGCCGTAATTAGTTGGTTTTCATAGGGTAAGAAAGTGAGGTTCGAGAGTCGGTCTCTCCGCTTTCCAAGGCGATGTGCAGTTGATTCTCTTGTTCTCAAATACTCCTCATTTTTCGCTGAATTTCACAAACAGCGCGTACATTGTAGTCCAAACTGCAACCCCGATCGGGCCCAAAACGAAGAAAGCCGCGCCAGGCGCAGCTTTCTTGGGATTAGGTTCGAGAGTGGGAGAGGGGAGCCCAAGTGGGATTTTTGAAGAGTCCGTGTCTCGGTCTCTCCGCTGGGCTCGTTGATCCAACGGCTATGCGATCAGTCCAGAACGCAGCGCACGGAGAACCCTTCTGTTTTATCTGCAGTCGAGTTGAACCAGAGCCCGTCCGATGTGATCCTGCGGTACCACCCATAAGCGCTCGACTGCTCAGTAGAAGTCCACAAATGCGCTTGATTGGGAGCTGTCGTTAGCACAAAACCAAACCGATTTCGGTGGTTTGCGGTGGTTGCCGAGAAACCAGACGTGTTCGTCCCATTCCACGATGGAGTGTCCGTTGGAGAAGACTTGATGGCGTCAATCAGCATGGGAAACCCATCGGCTGGTGAAACCCAATCTTCCAAGTTCGTCCAATCTGAATGGGTGGATACGTGCCATCCCGTTGGACACAAATTGCCTGTCAACACGGCATACTGATTGTACACCATACCGCCAAAGTCCATGGAATACTTGTGCGCAGCGGGATCTGTGGCGGCCGCCCATTCAGCGTTGGTCAAATCGGCCGGAATTGCAGCGCCGGTATTGTACTGCTCGGCCTGCAAGTTTTCCTTGAACCAACAGAGCGTGCCGATGGCGACCGTCGGGTAATCGTAGCCTTGGTAGGTGACGGTGTCTCCACAGCTTTGGAAGCCTGCACTCGCGGCCGTCGTTTCGAAGCTCAGCGTGTCACCATAAGCCGTGCCTTCCGCGTTCGTCGCGAAGGCCGTGAAGTAGTAGGTGGTGCCGGCAGTCAGGCCCGTCAGGCTGCCCGTGAAGGCTCCGCTGGTTCCGCTTCCTGCCAAATCCTGTGCGTCGCTCAAGTCCGCCATCGCCCCCCAACGGTAACCCGTCGCAGTCACCACGTCACCTCCATCGCTGGTGATCGAACCGTTCAACGTCGCGGCTTCCTCCGCCACGTCACTCGCCGCGTCCGTCACAACCACCGGAACCGAAGCGGTCGAACCCGCGTCCCGAACGCAACGCACAGAAAACCCGGCTTGTAGTGGGAAGTCATTCCGATAAACGTAGTCGTAGGTGGAAGCGAGGTTGCGGTACCAGGCATTGCCGTCGACGGACGTGGAACTCCACCAATTGCCGGCGGTGCCCCCACTGGCGTAGCCACCATTGTAGCTGCGGGTGCCACCCGGCAAAGCAGAAAAACCACTGCTATTCGAGCCATTCCAAGCGGGATCGTCAGAATACGAGGCCTTCAAATGGATGGCCGCAGACTGCGACGAGGGGTCTGACACGGCATCCACCAGTTCTGTCCACTCTTCATCCGAGGGAACGTGCCAACCGCTCGGGCACAACTTACCCGTGTTGACCGCATACCAATTATACAACCGACCATAATTCTGCAAATGCATCTCCGATTCCGGAAAGCCTTCGTCAAAAACAGTCACTGCACCGTCTTCGGTAGTGGACCACTCCGTATTACTTAACGCGCTCGGGATGACTGCGTCGTCATTGTACTTGGTGGTCCGCAAGTTCTCCTGGAACCAGCACTGCGTGGCGATAACGACTGTCGGGTAATCATATCCATCGTAATTGACGGATGTGATGCCGTTGCAAGGATCAGACACAAACGTCCAATCAAACACCTCCGTCGCTGTGTTGCCATTGCTTGCCGCATCCGTGAAGGCGTCAGCCGCTACTTTGATGGTGCACGCCCCATCGCCATCTGGTGTGAACGTCGCCGTGTACGTCGTATCCGAAACCGAAGCAAAGCCCGAAATCGATCCATTCGTCACCGTGATGTCCCCTGCCACGAAATCCGTCGTGGCCTCAGATGACGTGAACGTCAACGAAAGCGTCGCGTCGCCAGATGAATCACCGTCGGAAACTTCATCAGCGGCAATCGTCATCGTCGGTGGCGTGATGTCCACGTAAGTCCAGTTGAACTCGTCTGCGGCGGTGTTGTCGTTGCCCGCGCCATCCTTGAACACTCCACCCGAAACGTTGATCGTGCAGGCACCATCGGCCGTCGGGGTGAACGTCGCTGTGTACGTCGTCCCTGACCCTGAGAACCCTGAAATCGCCCCATTCGTCACCGTGATGTCTGTCGCCGCAAAGTCTGACGTCGTCTCACTCGAGGTAAACGTCAGCGAAAGCGTCAAATCCGAAGATGATCCCTCGTCGGCAACCTCATCTGCGGTGATCGTCATCGTCGGTGGCGTCGAATCGAACGTCCAGTTGAACTCATCAGATGAAGGGTTGCCATTGCCCACTTCATCGGTGAAAGCATCCGCTGCCACCTGGATCATGCATTCGCCATCAGCATCTGGCGTGAACGTCGCCGTGTATGTTGTGCCAGCACCGGTGAATCCAGAAATCATTCCGTTCGTCACCGTGATGTCCTCCGAAGCAAAGTCCGTCGTCACCTCGGATGAAGTGAACGTCAGAGAAAGCGTCGCGTCAAAAGAGGCATCCCCATCCGACACCTCTGAAGCCGTGATGGTCATCGTCGGCGTCGTCATGTCCACGTACGTCCAGAAAAACTGATCTGCCGCGGTGTTGGGAAGGCTCTCAAGCGCATCCGTGAATGTCGAGTCTGCGACGTCAATGGTGCACACGCCATCGCCATCGGGTGCGAACGTGGCTGTGAAGGTTAGACCGGTCCCCTCAAAACCGGACAACGCTCCGTTCGTCACCGTGATGTCATCCACCGTGAAATCCCCTGTAGATTTCGAAGAAGTGAACGTCAGCGTGAGCGTCAAGTCTGGTGACATCCCCCCATCGGTAACCTCTGCCGCCGTGATCGTCATGGTCGGAGGTCCTGCCGGAGGCGTCGCATCGCCACTACCAGAATCGCCACCGGTATCACCACCGCCGGTTCCGATGGCTGCAATCTGCGCCTGGAGGCTGGCAACCGTTGCCGCAAGGGCCGCCACAGCGCGTTCATTGGTGAAGTACAAATTCGTTGAGCCTTCGCTCAGATCATCTGAGTCGTGGTTGCTGATGTCGTCCACTTGGCCGTCAATCGTAGCCGTGACCGTCAAGCTGCCTGCGCTGATCGCACCAGCAGCGGTCAAATCCTGCAAATTCGTGGCATCGTAGCCGCCAAAATCCACATCCATGCCGGGATCGCTGCCGTTTTCCAAGATGGTCGACCAGTCCTGCTCCCCAATTTCTGACATTCTAGCATAAATCGAATCAATGGCACCCTGAAGGCTCTGCGCCTCAATTTCAAGGTAAATCCGGTTTCCATGGGTCGTAGATGTAACAACCTGAGGTGGATTTGGGTCCGAGTCGCTTTGGGCGACCCCTGGGATGGCAAAGCTGAGCAGCATTAGGCATGAGCCTGCTGATTTGAGTAAGACATTCCATTTCATGGCATTGAAGTATAGATTTCGCTTAGACGATGTATTTCTTCGACAAAAACAAAATTATTACCTTCAAATCGGGACATATGTGAACTTCGAGGGGGGAGTTGGGACCAATCCGTCATTTGTCCCAACTTTCGCGTTCAAACTTGGCTGCGGCGGATGTGTGCCGCGCGTTCGGCTTGAGACAATTTCATGAATTGACCAGGAGGCATCCCGGTGTACTTGGTGAATTGCCGATACAACGTCCGGCGCGTGCCGAAACCGCATTGGTCTGCGATTTGGTCCAAGCTCAACCCCTGGCTCTCCGATTCGAGCATCGCCTGCTGCGCATCCTGAACCCGCAGCATGTTCACGTACTCTGGGTAGCTCATCGATGTCTCTTGCCGAATGGCCTGCGAAACGTACTTCGCGTTGCTGTTCAGCAGGCTAGCAACGTCGCCCAATGAAAGACTCGAGTTCCGATGGATCCCTTCTCGGGAGACCAACTCCTCAACGGCTGCAAACAAGCCCTTGAATTGTGGAACCCTGACGTCATCGTCCTGCTGATGGGATGGTGAATCCGTTGGACCCGAGTGCCGAACCAAATACCGCCGCAGCATCCGTACAATGACAAGTTGGGTGCGCGCATCGGATCTACGCTTCCAAACAAAAATCCCCAGGGCCACCAAAATCGACAGCAACGTCAGGCCACCAAATCCGTTCAATCGTTGGGAAAACCGCAACTTCATCTGAAGTTGTTCATTGCGGTGCAACTGCTCCTCCCGGTCGTTGACTTCCCAAGCCTCGGCGAGCAGCGCCGCGGACTTGTTTCCGAACTGTTCACGCATGGATTGATTGTGTTGCCGAAATAAATCCAAAACCGCTTCCCGATTTCCGTGTGCAAGCGCCGCTGCAATCCGCAGTTCGAGTTCCTTGTCGAATCGGGGTAAATCGGGGTACTGTTCCGAGATGGCCGCGATGTCATCGAGCAAGTTCGACAGGTGGTCCCATTCGCGCTCTTGGAGGGCATGGCTGGCTTTCAGGACCAAACCGGAATAGAGGACCTGTGGCTGCTGCCGTTCCGGTGACAGGCGTTCAATTTCCTTCAGCACATCGCCCAATGCACCGTGTTCTCCGCGTGAAGCCAGTAACTGCCCTGCAGTTATCAACGCGCGCACCGCCTCCGTCGAATCTTCGAGCGCCTCAAAAATCGCGAAGGCCTCGCGGGCATGCTGCAAAGCCCGCTCGTTCGTGGGCAGTTGCTGCTCGGCACCGGCCAAATTCAGCAACGCCCGCCCCTCATTGCGCGCATCCCCCCGAGCCGCAAAGTACTCGACGGCCTCTTCGAGCAACTCCCGCGCGGCTTCATGCTGGTGCTCACGGAAGCGCAACAGCCCCAAGTTGATGGCTGTCAGCCACGCAGCATCGGTTTCACCCAGGCGCAAGTCGATGGTCCGCGACATCGCATAAGCCTCTTCAGCCCCTAGCAAATCTCCCATGATTTCGCAGTTGATGCCGATGTTGTTGTACAACGCGGATTCCTTACGAAGCGCGGTTTCTTCATCCGACCAAATGGGCCCTTGCCGATTCATGAGGTTCGGCTGTTCCAGAGCGTACGTGTACCAGTTGTTGGAAATCAAATGGCGTCCCAACAGGTATTCGGCCAAGCCCAACGCGTAGGCCGGATGAACCACATCCCGCTCCTCGCGCAACAACGCGTCCAATTTCGCCCGTCCGAAATCCCGCCCGCCTTCGGGATCGCTCAGCACGAAAGCCTTCCACTCCTCGTGTCCCCATTCCCGAAAGTGAGTGGTGTCCAAATCAGGGAGTGCTGCCCGAACGATTGCGTTGAGGACAACGAGAAGCAAGAGCATAAAAAAGCGCATGCTGTCAAAGTTCGCCAGATTCAAAACGTCGTCGGTGAATCCCGTGTGCCTGATGTGTTGAAGTGTGAGACAATTCCGTCAATTGTCACAACATTTCACATCCTGACGTCGGAATTTCTGCCGAGCGGAGAGACCGACTCTTGAACCTAATCAGTGCAACTCGTTGATTTTCAACCTCTCAAGGGGGTTACACTTCACACTTGGGTTACAGTTTGGAATCGCCGTTTTGCGAG
>JALQTD010000078.1:5817-9168 GCA_023264155.1 Flavobacteriales bacterium
ACAAATATGCACTTTATTTCCCTTTGTTTCACTGGCTTCGAGCGGAAATCCCAAATGGGCAGGAATCGAACCTAAACGAGCGCAATCAATTGATTTCAAGAGATTCAGGAAATGTCGAGGTGCAATTCAGAACATTCTGAAAACGCGAGAAATCTTCGGTCGGAGCCCGCCTGGGCAAATCACCCTGTTCAAGGCAAAATGCTTGGGGAGGGAATCGGATTTGGCCGTGAAGACAGCTTTCGAAGTCTGATCTTCCATGAATCCAAAAGTCGGCATCACAAACCGCACCTCCATGCGAAAGATTAAATCCCCCCCAAACCCAATACCAGCGCGGCATCCTTGTTCAAATCATAGCGCTTTTACCATTCAGATCAATTGAATTCTTGGTTGAGAATCTGCAGTAGACACCAGAATAACACGCAACTTTTGCTTCATTGGCATAAGCACCGCGTGATTTCTCCGCCCCGCAGAGGACGCTTGCGGAATGGGCATCGCGTTCGATGCTGCAAGGTAATTAGAGTCGGGTAAGATGGGGCACGTTTGACCAGTGGAATCCCGGCGACCCACGCTGCGCTCGGGGTTCGTCCGTGCCGGCCGAGCAAGGTTTTAAATAGTGAAATCGACAAATAGCCAAATTGACCATCCGCCAGCGCGTTCAATCCCGAACGCAACGAACACTGGACCCAGTACGTAGGCTGCTGGCGTACCGAGTGACGTTGTCACTGCCGGAGTAGAGGTTCCGGTACCATGCGCCGTTTGAACCAGCGGGCGAGGAACTCCACCAATAGCCACTGATGCCTTCATTGCCGAAGTAGCCATAGTAGTCGTACCGATAGCCTCCCGGCAACGCCGAAAAACCAGATGAGTTGCTGCCATTCCAGCTCGGAGAGTCTGAGGGAGATGACTTCATTGCGATGCCCGATCCACCAAGGAAATCGGTTAACGTGGTCCACTCCGCGTCCGTGGGCACGTGCCAGCCCGTGGGGCAAAGACCGCGAGCATCATCCACTGCATACCAATTGTACAGGCGGCCGTAATTGGCAAAATTCGCCACTTCATCATCACTCCCTCCCAAAACCACGCTCGAACCCTTGCCGTAAACCGTTTGGGCTCCTGTTGTCGTGGATGTCCAAACTGCATCGGAAAGGCTACCTGGAATGGCATCGCCGTTGCGGTAGTTCTCGCTTCGCAGGTTCTCGGCAAACCAGCACTGAGTGCCGATCGCAACAACTTCATACGTATACCCGTTGAATTCAACTGATTCGCAGGAGGTAGAATTTGAAGTCGGGGTAGAACAATCAGAACCCGTCCAACCTTCAGGGCAGACGCAATCCCCATCAACGCAAATCCCCCCGTTAAAGCAGGCGACATCATCGCACGAATCGCTGCATCCTGTTCCAGCGAGCACTAACATGAGAAGGAACAAGAATTCAAACCCAATCCCAAGGAGACGCCTAGGATTTGCAGTTGCTTTAAATCGGTTAATTGAATGATTCATTTGTGAGTTATTAATTTTAGTTTCTGCTTCAAGCGGTGGCATCTAGCAGAGGGACCGAGACTCGAACCACACCAGTGCAAAACACTCACCACCAATTACTTAAGGAAGAAACGTTGCACTGGGGGTAACGATTTAGCCAAACCGATTTTCGAGGATTTTGCACGAATATGCACCAAATTTCGCTCCTGTGCACTCCAATTCTGGAATTTCTTAAAAGCGCAGGATTCGAACCCAATCTTCGGCAAACACTGAAGACGAGTCGATTAGCCTTCACCCCTAGACCGTAGCCGTCCTGGCCACAAAGTAACGCCTTCACTCCGATGAATACCCCTTGCGATACGCTCGGCGCAACACGCTCATGGAAACCCCATTCGCATCGGCTGCATTTCGCGCATAGCTTCGAACGGTGTTGTAAGTCAAGTTCAGCCGTGGGGCTATTTCTTTAAGCGAGTATCCCTTGACGTAAAGCTCTATAACCGCCTCTTCTGAACGGCTCAACATTAAGGGTTTCCCGTGGTCGACCTCCTCTTTCGAAAGGCAAGCCAAAAGCGCGGGGCATCGATAGTGTTTGAGGCTTGCGAAATGCTCGATTGCGTGAATTAAGTGGTGGTCCACGGAGGACTTGAACACGAAGGCGCAGGCGCCGGAATTGAAGGCTCTTTCGACCAGGATTTGGCTTGCAAAACCGCTGTAGACGATGACCGGAATACCGCGCTGGGCAGCCATTTTAATCACCTCCGTGGACTTGATGTGGCGGGAGATGGCTAAATCCGAGATCACCAAATCCACCGGCCCCTCCTCCACCGCTTCGCAGGCCTCCTCCTCGGTGTGGCACACCTCGATTTCGGCATCGGGGTAGGCGGCTTCCACCAGCCGACGCACAAAGGACGTAATGGCCACTTGGTCGTCGACGATGAGGATCTTCATGCCTGCGGAATCCTGATGGTGAGGACGACCTCTGAGTTGCTGGTGGTTGTATCGCTCCCTCCGCCGAGTCGCTGCAACCGCTCCTTCAAGACGAGCTGGCCGAGGCCCCGATGCAACGCGTCTGGGCGGTGGGGGCGGTCGCGGTCTTCGCGGTGGATCTCGATTACAAGGTGGCCGGCTTCGGTTTCAACCATGACGTCAAGGTACTTGGAATCCGAATACCGCCGTGCATTGGACAAGGCTTCTTGAACGATGCGGAAGATTTGCTTTCCCACGAAGGAGTTTACCTCGATGTCCTCGGGGCAGCTTAAGAAAAACTGGGGGGTGCGCCCGACGTACAGTTCTTCCAAGGGTTCGAGGATCTCGGAGAGCAGCAATTCGCCTTCTGCAATGGGCGAGGTGGCGAGGGTGAGTACGTTCAGTTGCCTTTCGAATTCCACGACCACCCGAGACAGTTTGGCTTTGGTCGCATCGCTCACGTCGGCGAGGGTCATGGCGTCATAGAGTTTGGCCTTCACAACCCCAAACTCATCGTGGACATCCCTCGCCAGCTCATCCTTGGACGCTTCATACTCCTCAAACAGGCGCCTGCGCAAGCTCATCCGCTCCTCGATGTGCTTCTTGCGGGCCAAAACAAGCCCCCAAATCAGGATCACGTTCAGGGTCAGAACCGGAAACAGGATCCAGACGAGGTTACCGAATTCGAAATCCATGGGTGGCCAATTTGATGAAAAGGAGGTGGAAAAGCGCCATGGTCGGGAGGTAAAACCACGCTTGTATCGTGATAATTTCAGGATACTCAGCGGTCAGCCTCGCTCCTATCGTGAGAAAGGCTTGGTACGCAAGCAACACCGCCATCAATAGCAGGAGCATTTTGTCGAGCCCCTTCCCTTTCAAGATGGCAGTCCTCCCGATGGCAATCGTCA
>JALQTD010000079.1 GCA_023264155.1 Flavobacteriales bacterium
ACCAGGCGGTGTTGAAGATGTGCGACGATTGGGGCGTGCCGCCGGAGAATGTGAGTTTCGACGATTTCGGAGGTTGATTCCGATGAAAAGCTTGTTAGTTAGATGGACGAAGGTCGCGCCGGTGGGTGCGGCCTTCGTTGTGTTGGTCCTCATCGGTTGTGGTGGCGATGCGCCGGATGAAACGTCCTCGGGACCGGCCATGTGGCAGCACCAAGGTGAAACCCAAGGCACGACCTACCTCGTGAAATACCTGTCCGAGGAGCCGGTTGCTCAATCGGGCATCGATTCCATCCTTGCCGAGGTCGACCGTGCGGCGAACCTGTGGATGCCCGAATCCATCATTTCTCGAGTCAACGCTTGGGACCGGGAGGACACGGTGTTTTCGTTCCGCGATGATTCGTTTGTGTTTACGTCGCTTTGGCTGCAAAGCGAAGAGATCCACAGGATGACCGATGGGGCGTTCGATCCCACGGTGCTGCCTTTGGTGGAGCTGTGGGGATTCGGGTTGAGCGAGCGCGGCGAAGTGACACCCGAGCAGGTGGAAGAGGTCCGGCATTGGGTGGGCTTGCAAAATGGCGTCATGGATTTGAACCCCGTGGAGGAGGCCTACCAAATCGTGCGCACGGACATCCGTAAGCGGTACAAAGAAGCCAAACTCGATTTCAACTCCATCGCCCAAGGGTTCACCGTGGATTTGATTCTCGAGTGGTTGCTCGACGCGGGCATCCAGAACGCCATGGTCGAAATCGGCGGCGAGGTCCGTTGCGCCGGAGTGAACGACCGCGGGGAGCCTTGGCACATCGCCATCGATCAGCCCCTCTTTACCGGTGTGGAAGACCGCCAACTCGAGGCGATCGTTGCCCTGTCCGACCGGGCGGTGTGCACCAGCGGCAGTTACCGAAAATTCTACGAGGAGGACGGTGTGAAGCGCTCCCACACGATCGATCCCACCACGGGCTATCCGGTGGATCACGGTTTGCTCAGCGCCACCATCCGGGCGAAATCAGCGGCGCGTGCCGACGCCCTTGCAACGGCCTGCATGGTCATGGGGTTTGAACGCGCGCGCGGATTCATCGCGAATTACCAATGCGATTTTCCCGAGGAAGGCCTGGAGGCCGTGCTCCTGGTGGCAAAAGAAGGTGGTGGCTGGCGGACGTGGGTGACCCACGGCTGGGGGGACACCCTCATCCCGCTGCGGGAATCAGGTAGCTGATTCTTCCCGGAGGCATTGCTCTTGAGGGCGTGCGCCGCAAACACTGCATCCTCCGTCGTCTTCCTTGAGCATGGGGTTGGCACTGGCACAGGTGCCGGCAAATTCCCCGTCTTTCTTGACGATCAATTTGATGGCGATTCCTGCAAAACCGATGGCCAACAACCCGATGGCCAAAAGGATGACTTTCCATTCCATGTGACAAAGATAGCACATGCCCGGCGGCCCCGTCCTCATTTGCGGTGCGCAGGGTCACCGAATGTTGGCCTCCACGGCGTATCTTCATCGGACCAAATTTGATCCATGTTTCACCTGCCAATGCGCCGCTTTGCCCTTTGGTTTGCAGGTACCGCCATCGGAACAGCGGCGCTTGCCCAAACCGGTCCGTGCGATTGCCCTCCTTTTGGGTCGCGCGATCTCGTGTACGTCACGGACAACAACGGCTTGGGCACCGGCACCACCACCTGGACCTGCGACCACACCTATGTGCTCACCGCGCCGGTGTTCGTGAATCCAGGGGACGCCCTGACCATCGAACCGGGCACCGTGGTGCAAGGCCGCACGGGCATCGTCACCGACACCATCACCTACACCTTGTCCAACGGCACGCCCTCGCAACGGGTGGACTACCTGTTCTCCCAACTCGCCGGGTCCCTCGTGGTCGCCCGTGGTGCCACGCTCGAAGCGGCAGGAACGGAATCTTGCCCCATCGTGTTCACCTACGAGGGAGATCCCATGGACAACTCGACGGGCTACGACCAGCGCGGGCTGTGGGGAGGGGTGATTGTGTGTGGAGCGGGGGAATTGAATACGTGGGATGGCGAGGATTTGGCAGAAGGCGTGCTGGACCTCACCGGTCAACAACGGCACAAATACGGCGGCAACACCGCTCCGGAAGGCTCCTCGGGCACCTTGCAGTACCTCAGCATCCGACACGGCAGCACGTCCCTCGGCATCAACCAATTCGGCAACGGCAACGAGACGAACGCCCTCCAGCTTTGTGGCGTCGGCAGCGGAACCACCATCGACCACATCGAGTGCGTGGCGAGTGCGGACGACGGCTTGCAGGTCATGGGCGGCCTCGTGGATTTGAAGTACGTGGTGAGCGCCTTCAACGTAGAAGGCCAACTCCAAACCGATCAAGGGTGGCAAGGCCGCATGCAGCACGTGCTCACCGTGACCGATGAACTCAACGGCGCCGGGCTCCACAGCGTCGACCTCGAGGGCGATGATTTCGAAGATTTCGACGTCACGATGACGTTCATGCCGTACACCGTTCCGACTTTTTACAATTGGACCGCCCTCGGCCGGGGAGCGGCGCTTTCCTGGCGGATGCACAACGGTGGGGGCATGCGGCTGCACAACAGCTTGACCGTGGCCTTCGATCACGCCATTTCCATGGAGGATGCGGACCCCTGCGACGCGTGGGAGCTGCTGCAATTTGGCGAGACGCAGCTGGTGAACAACCGTTTTTGGGACATCGGCGAGGCGAACGGCATCGACGAGTTGATTTCGTACGACGAGGGTTTCATTTGGAACGGCACAGAAGTGGTGCAGGCCCATTTTACAGACCAAAACAACCTCGCAGTAAACCCCATGATCGACGCAGCCTTCGAAGTGGCGGAAGGGTTCGTGGTGGAACCGGTGGATTTGGCGCCGACCAACATGGCTTATGCGCTGGAGCTGGCCTACTATCCGGAAGATGCGTGGTTCGATCCGGTGTGGTACATCGGGGCCTTTGAGCCGGGAGGCAGCAATTGGGCCACGTGCTGGACGTACGTGGAGCACCTCGGACTGTTCGGCGAGGATGCAGGCGGAACGGGCGGTTCGGTATGGGGATGCACCTACGATTTTGCGTGCAATTACAACGCCGAGGCCACGGTGGACGACGGTTCCTGCGAGATCACGACTTGTGCCGGGTGCACGTGGCCAGAGGCACTGAATTACGATCCTGCCGCCCTGTACGACGATGCGACCTGCCAGTGGCCCACGGAACCGGCGTGCCCCGCCGACTTGGATGGGGACGGCACGGCCGCCACGTCCGACTTGCTCATCTTCCTATCGGCCTTCGGCGAGGACTGCCCGTGATCCCGGCGTCCACGTGATGCCCAAAGCGGGGTGTTCGGCGCGCAGGCTGAAGGCCCGCAGCCCCAGTTCGAGTTGCCACGCAGGATGAAAGCGCCACAGCAGCGCGGCGTCGAGGTGTGCTGCCCCCAGTTCTTCCGAAGCGTTGGCCACGATGACCCCGTGGGCGAATTGCAGGCCAAACCGCCCCACCCATGACCGCGCGCCGACCAAAATCGCCGGCTGCCACCGGGCCTGCGGCTCGCCGGGATGGGCCACCCGTTGCCCTTGGTTCAGCGTGAGTTGCGCGGCGACCAGCGGCGCCCATGCGGTGATGCGGCCCAGCGGCCCGGATCCGGTGCGCACGGCGTGCCAGCTCCAAACCCCGCGCAACGTGGTGATGGGATGCAGCGGCCCACCCGGCAGGCCGATGTCCCGCAAGCCGCTGCGCAGCCCGACCTGCCACATGCTGCGGCGCTCAAACGTGCCGGCGGGCTGGACGATTTCGGGGTAGCGCGTGGGCGGAGAGCCGATGCGGCAGGCGAGCCGCACGGTCACGGCATTGGTGCCGAGGTTGGGTTGCTGCAGGCCGCCATTGGACAAGTGGGTGAAGCCGAGTCCGAGCAGGGGATGGAACGGCGCACGGAGCGGGATGCGCTGTTGCACGGCGAGGTGCAGGGCGAGGTTGAATGGGCTCGCAAGGGAGAAGGACGTGGGGCCTGAGGCGCGGTAGGAACGGCTGGACCAGCCGGGACCGACGCCGAGTTCGAAGGCTTGCAGCCGGCGGATGGGGAAGCGTGTCATCCACAGGGCCGTGATTTGTTCGCCGAGGTCGTCGGAACCGGTGTGGGTGTAGGCGAGCTGCACGCCTTGGCGGATGCCCCACCGGCCGCGTTCGTGGGCCCAGGTGCCGGCGGGTTCGCGCCATTCGCTCACGCCGAAGCCGAAGGCATGGCCCGTTACGAGGCGGCCCATTTCGGGGCGGTGTGGGATGACGTAGCCGCCGGTGAGGTGGAATTCGTTTTGGCCTGAAAGTGCAGCCGAAAACGAGCAGAGGAGGCCGAACAAAAGCGCGTGCCGCATGCCCGAAAGGTACGCACGGCGCACCCTACCTTTGCGCCTATGCATACGCTCGACGAGAAACAAGCCGCCTTCGGCCGGCTGCTCACCATCATGGACGAACTGCGGGAACAATGCCCGTGGGACCGCAAGCAAACGCTGGAATCCCTGCGGCATTTGACCATCGAGGAGACCTATGAATTGGCCGACGCCATCCTCGATGCGGACCTCGACGAGGTGAAGAAGGAGACCGGCGATTTGATGCTGCACATGGTGTTTTATGCGAAGATCGCGAGCGAGCAAGGGGCGTGGGACATCGCCGATGCGCTGCATGCCATATGCGACAAGCTCGTGGCGCGGCATCCGCACATATACGGCGACGTGGTGGCCGATGACGAGGAGACGGTCAAGGCGAACTGGGAGCAGCTGAAGCTAAAGGAAGGGAACCGGAGCGTGCTGGCGGGGGTACCGAATTCCCTACCGTCGTTGGTGAAGGCGTACCGGATCCAGGACAAGGTGCGCGGCGTGGGATTCGATTGGGACAACGCCGACCAGGTGTGGGACAAGGTGCAGGAGGAGTTGGGTGAGTTCCGGGAGGAGTTGGCGGCGGGGGACCAGGAGCGGGCGACCGATGAATTTGGGGACGTGCTGTTCGCGCTGATCAATTACGCGCGCTTTGTGGGCATCAATCCGGACGAGGCGCTGGAGCGCACGAATCGCCGGTTTCGCGGGCGGTTCATGCACATGGAGGAGGCGGTTGCGGCGGACGGCAAGGCGCTGAGTGACATGAGTTTGCCGGAGATGGACGCGTATTGGGAGCGGGCCAAATCCGAGCAGGGATGACCCGCCGGACCGCCCGGATAGCAATCCCGGCCGGCCTGGGCGCCTTCCTGCTGGCGTCGTTGCTGGCTTGCTGCGACCGGCCCGAAGCACCGCACTGCTTGCGGGCCGCGGGGCGGGACACGGTGGTGCAGGCCTGGGCGACCGAACCCGTGGAGCGGCTCGTGGTGCGGGATGGCGTGGAGGTCGTCCTCCGGGCCGATGGGGACAGCGGCGTGACGGCTTGGACCTGGACGGGGCCGGCCAACGTCGTGGCGTGGGCGGAAACCGCGGTCGATGCGGGCGAATTGCGCGTGGGGGATGGGAACCGGTGCCGGTGGGTGCGGGATTTGGGGGTGCGGTTGCGGCTCGAGGTCAGCGCGCCGGGGCTGCGGGCGGTGGAGCACCGCGGCACCGGCGATTTCACCTGGCACATCGGCGAGGCGGGCGGGGCGTGGAGCTTCGACGGCAAGGGCTTTGCGGGGCGGGCTGAGGTCATCGGCCGCACCGACAGCCTGCGCCTCCACCTGCACAACGGCCCGGGATTCGTCGCGGCCTCGGGCAGCACGGGCCGACTCGGTGCGTACGTGGCCGGCCTCGGCACCCTCGATGCGGGCGAACTCGCGGCGGAACGGGCCTTCGTGAACCAGAGTTCCGCCCACGATTTGGTCTTCCGTGCCACGGATTACGCCTACATCGGGCTGCACGGGTACGGCGACGTGATTGCGCGCGAGCGGCCGGCGGATTTTGCGGTGGAGCGGACGGAGCGGGGGCAGGTGATTTGGCCTGATTAAAGCCCCGGATGCGCTCGGATAACCCGTATATTCGGGGTCCAAAACCGTCAACAGTGAAGCACGTCATCCTCAGCGCTTGGGCCCTCTTCGGTCTCTGCATCGCCACGGCCTTTGCACAGCAGAACCCTGCCCCTGAGGCGCAGCCCCCGCGCACGAACACGAACAAGTTCCGCCAGCTCGGCCAGGAGCTGCCCACGCCCAACGTCTACCGAACGGCCTCCGGCGCCCCCGGCCACGCTTACTGGCAACAGCAGGCGGACTACGACATGAAGATCCACCTCGATGACGCCCGCCAGCGCATCGACGGCGAGGAGACCATCACCTACACGAACAACAGCCCGGATGAGCTGCGGTACGTGTGGCTCCAATTGGACCAAAACCAACGGGCCCTCGACTCCGACGCCCACAAAATCCGCCAGTCCACCATCGACGACCGCATGTCGTTTGACGACGTGATGAAGCTCGAGCCCACGTTCGACGGCGGTTTCAAGATCGAGTCGGTGACCACCACTTCCGGTGCCCCCCTCGATTACACCATCAACCAAACCATGATGCGCATCGAGTTGCCGAGCGCCCTCAAGCCCGGCGGCAGCTTCGCGTTCAACGTGAAGTGGTGGTACAACATCAACGACCGCATGAAGATCGGCGGCCGTTCCGGCTACGAGCACTTCCCCGAGGAGGACAATTACATCTACACGATTGCGCAGTTCTACCCGCGGATGGTGGTGTACAGCGACAACGAGGGCTGGCAAAACAAGCAGTTCCTCGGCAATGGCGAGTTCACGCTGAATTTCGGCGACTACCACGTGGAATTGACGGTCCCTTCGGACCATGTGGTGGCTTCGACCGGCGAGCTGAAGAATGCCAAATCCGTGCTCACTCCCGAGCAACGCCGCCGCTTCGAGCGCGCCCACACCACCTTCGATCAACCCGTGATGATCGTCTCCGAGGAGGAAGCGCGTGCCGCTGAGCAAGGCAAAGCGTCGACGGAAAAGACCTGGATTTTCGAGGCGGAAAACGTACGCGATTTCGGCTGGGCCTCGAGCCGGAAATTCATTTGGGATGCCATGGCCGTTCAGGTCGGCGACCGCGCTCCTTTGGCCATGAGCTACTACCCGAAGGAGGGCAACCCGCTGTGGGAGCAATACTCCACAAAGGCCGTGGCCCAAACCCTGAAAACGTACTCGCACTTCACCATCGATTATCCGTACCCGGTGGCCATCAGCGTCCACACGAAGTGGATCGGCATGGAATACCCGATGATCTGTTTCAACGGCGGGCGTCCTGAGGCCGATGGCACGTACAGCGAGCGGACGCGGACGGGCATGATCAGCGTGATCATCCACGAGGTCGGACACAACTTCTTCCCGATGATCATCAACTCGGACGAGCGGCAATGGACGTGGATGGACGAGGGGCTGAACACCTTTGTGCAATACTTGACAGAAAAGGAGTTTGACCGGGATTATCCCACGCGCCGAGGCAGCGCGCGCAACATCCGGGAATACATGGGAGGGGACAAATCCCGGATCAGCCCCATCATGACCAATTCTGAATCGATCTACCAGTTCGGCAACAACGCCTACGGCAAGCCGGCCACTGCCTTGAACATTTTGCGGGAAACGGTCATGGGGCGTGAGTTGTTCGATTATGCGTTCAAGGAATACAGCCGCCGGTGGGCGTTCCGCCACCCTTCGCCTGCGGATTTCTTCCGGACGATGGAAGATGCGAGCGGGGTGGACCTCGATTGGTTCTGGCGTGGGTGGTTCTACACGACGGATCACGTGGACATCGCGCTCGACCAAGTGCGGTGG
The DNA here is from genome assembly GCA_023264155.1 of Flavobacteriales bacterium. GTDB lineage: Bacteria > Bacteroidota > Bacteroidia > Flavobacteriales_D > Sanyastnellaceae > JALQTD01. Next base: position 7,761 of record JALQTD010000079.1, read on the forward strand.
ATGCAAATGGATACGGGCAATCCCGAGACCGAGGCGGAGTTCAACCGGGCGAAGGCTGCACGGGAACCGGCGGACATCAGCTTGGTGCGGGACCGGGAATTCATCGCCGAAACCTACCTGGAGGCGGATCCGTCCTTGCACGATTTTTACACGCAGTGGGATCGGTTTGAGGTGTTGGATTTGGACTGGAAAGAGTACGAGGAATGGCTGGCAGACTTGACGGAGGAGGAAAAGGCGCTGCTCGGTTCGGACAAGCAGTTCTATGAGATCACTTTCCGCAATGAAGGCGGGCTGGTGATGCCGCTCATCGTTCAGTTCGAATACGAGGATGGCGAGACGGAAGTGCGCAGGATTCCCGCGGAAATCTGGAAAATGAGCGAGCCGACCGTGACGAAGGTGTTTGTGACCGACCGCCCGGCGGTTCGGATTGTCCTTGACCCCTTCTTGGAGACGGCGGATGTGGACATCAACGACAACGCTTGGCCCCCGCGGCCTGAGCCGACGCGGTTCGAGGTCTTCAAGCAGAAGGAATGGGGCGGTGGAGGAGAGAACCCGATGCAGCGATCGTTGAGGAACGCTGAGGACTGAAGGTGCAATCGGCCCGAACGTTGGTTCGGGCCGATTTGCATGTGTGGGGTTACGAGAAGAAGAGGAGCACCATGGCGGCACACCCGAGGGCCAGGCCCCAAGCGTTGCGGCGGCTTAAGCGCTCTCCGAAGAGCAGGCGCGCCGCGAGTGCGCTGGCGAGGACCACGCCGAGGTTGATGAGGGGCGTGATGGCCGAACGATCAAGTGGCACGGCGGCGTAGGCTTGCAAGAGGTAGTACAAGGAGCCGAAATTGATGAATCCCAACCCCAATCCAGCGGCCCAGGTGACGGCAGGGCGGTGCGGGGTTTCGTCCAGCTGAACAGCTTTCCCGCGGCGCAGTTTTTGGGCGAAGAGCATGGCGAGGCCGATGAGGAGGGCCATCGTGAACGGGATGGTCGTGAACAAGTAGCGGAAGGCGGGTTCGCGCATGTGTTCGGGGCCGCTGAACCAGCCAAACATGAGGTCGATGAGCCCCCCGCCGAAGAAGATGATGAGCGGCATGCGGGCGTCGCGCAGGCGGAAGGGTTCGTCCGCTTTCCAGGAGGCGAGGACCACGGCGGGGAGGGAGCAGAGGAGGGCGGCGGATTTGGTCCAAGAAAGCCCATCGGAAGGGTCGGCGATCAGGAAGACGAGCACGGGCAGCACCATGCTCAATTTTGCGGCAACCGTCGTCACCGTCAAGCCGTTCACCTGCGAACTGCGGGCCATGAGGGGGAAGAGGTAGAGGAAGAGCGAGCC
>JALQTD010000007.1 GCA_023264155.1 Flavobacteriales bacterium
GCGCCTCCGGCGTGGCCTCCCGATCGATGACCAATTGCAAGGTACCGAGGCACGAGCCGTCATTCAGGGCAATGAACGTGTCATTGCGGAAAGTCCGGACCCAGCCGGCCACGGTGACCTGCTCCCCCACTCGGGATTCGTCACGAAGGTTCACTATGCGTTCGCGTGTCATGCGTTTTGATCAATGTCAGTTACAAAGAAACAACGGGAAATGCGTCCCAGGGTTACACATCCAACTTTCCATCGCGCAACCGGATCACGCGTTGGGTGCAAGCGGCGATGTCTTCTTCGTGCGTCACGATGAGCACCGTGTTACCGGCTTCGTGGATGGCACGGAAGAGGGCCATGATTTCCATGGACGTGGCGGTGTCGAGGTTTCCAGTGGGCTCATCGGCCAAAATCAGCGACGGCCGGTTCACCAGCGCCCGCGCCACCGCGACCCGCTGCCGCTGCCCGCCGCTCAGTTCGTTCGGCTTGTGGTGCATCCGGTCGTCCAGCCCCACCTGTTCGAGCACCTCGGCCGCACGGGCCTCCCGCTCCGATCGGCCGACCCCCGCGTAAATGAGCGGGAGGGCGACGTTTTCGAGGGCGGAATAGCGCGGAAGGAGGTTAAAGGTTTGGAACACAAACCCGATCTCCCGGTTCCGGATATCGGCCAATTCATCCGGCGTCATCCCCTCCACCTCGCGGCCATTCAACCGGTAGGTCCCCGCCGTGGGCGTGTCCAAGCAGCCCAACACGTTCATGAGCGTCGACTTCCCCGACCCCGAAGGTCCCATGAGCGCCGCGTACTCATTCTGCTCGATGTCCAAGTCCAAGCCATCCAAGGCATGCACTACTTGGTCACCGATCCGGTAGGTCTTGCGCAACCCTCTGACAGAAATGAGCGTCTCGTTCATGTCGCAAAGGTATTCCCGAGATGTGGATTCCTGACTTAAGTTTGACCTGTGAACAAACCGACCCCTATGAACCGCCGGATTTTGCCTTTCTTGACCGCCCTCGGCCTTGCTGCCAGTGCGAGCGCTCAGATCACTGTGGACGAAAGCCTTACCGCCCTTGAAGTGGTTACGCAGGTCCTGCTCGGGGAAGGAGTCGAGGTGAGCAACATTACGTTCAGTGGGGATTTGGACCAAATCGGATCCTTCGAAAACAACAACAGCAACATCCTCATCGAATCCGGCCTCATCATGGCCACGGGTTCCTGCAGCAACGTCATCGGCCCCAACGACTCCGGCAGCTCCTCGCTGGGCGGAGGCAATAATGGTGTCGGGGATGATGACCTCACAACCTTGAGCACGTTCAACACGAATGACGCTGCAGTGCTCGAATTCGACTTCGTTCCTTCCGGAGACTCCATCAAGTTTTTCTATTCATTCGGCTCCGATGAGTACAATGAATATGTGTGTGGTACAGTAAATGATGCTTTTGGGTTCTTTCTAAGCGGTCCGGGGATCAATGGCCCGTTTTCCAATAACGCAGTGAATTTGGCCATCATCCCCGAAACCGATATTCCCGTTACGATCAATACAGTCAACAATGGCACAGTCGGTGGGTCAGGCTCCGCAACCAATTGTGCACAAGTTTCTCCAGACTGGATGAACAACACAGAATACTACGTAGACAACGCGGGAAACACAGACCCCAACGCCACCCAACTCGATGGCTTCACGGTCAAACTAACAGCGGAGGCCCAAGTGCAATGCGGCCAAACCTACCACCTGAAAATCGCCATTGCAGATGCCGGCGATACGGTTTGGGACAGCGCCGTCTTCATCGAAGGCGGTTCCTTCGGCTCCAACTCGGTGGACCTCGTGGCTTCGGCCTCGATCAGTGGAAACGCCGTCTTCCTTGGGGACACCACCGTGGTCGAAAGCTGCAACGAGGCGGTCCTGACGGTGCTCAGGCCGCAAACGGATTTGGAAGAGGACATCGAACTGACCATTTACGGCACGGCGGAAAACGGCGTGGATTACGAGTTCATTGACCCGGTCATCACCATGGCGCCTGGCCAAACACAATACGACATTCCGGTCATCCTCATCGACGACGGCATCACCGAAGGTGCGGAAACGCTCATTGTGGACTACATGTACATCAACCTGTGCGGCGACAGCGTCCTCCGGACGGCCACGCTCGTGCTCATGGACCCCGAAGCCATCACCCTCGATTACGACAGCCCCGTCGGCATCTGCAACGGGCAAGCGCTGTTGGAAGTGGAGCCGGTGACCGGATACGGCCCGTTCACCTTCCTGTGGGACACCTCCCCCACGGACACCTTGGCCACGAACGTCATCGAAACGGAATCCGCGGGCGTTTCGACGGTCATCGTCACGGACGTGTGCGGCAACGAAGTCGATGCCACCATCGGTTTCGAATTGCCGCCGCCCTTGGACGTGGAAGTGGACCAAACCAATGACCCCTTCTGCCCCGGCGACGACGTGACCATGGCCGCCAGCATCGTCACCGGCGTCGGCCCCTATAGCTACGCCTGGTTCGACGGCTACTTCCTCGAAAACCCAACCCCCACCGGCGGAAACGGCCAAACGGAGGTGTACGACTACCTGACCACGGGCGAGATGTCCGTCGAGGTCACCGACGGCTGCGGCCAAACGGCTTATGCCAACTGGATCATCGAGGTGCCCAACTACCCGGAGTTGCTCTCCGAATACACCGAAGTGTGCACGGGCATCGAAACGCTCGCGAACATCGAAGGCGGAACCGGCAGCTACACCTTCCAAACCTACCAGTACCTCGACGTGGATCCGTTTACTGGCATCCCAGGTGATTCGGTGTTGGTGGAACTGAATGCGGAGTTGGATTCACTCGTGACCTTTGTAACGCCGAGCGGAACCTTCAGCGCGGGATTTGGCAACGGGTGGCAGTGGGTACTCGCCACCGACCAATGCGGCTCACAAACCGACTTCTACATCGAAGTGGTGGCCTGCGACACCGAAATCCCCAACGTGTTCTCGCCCAACAACGACCCACACAACAACACCTTCGTGATCGAAGGCATTGAGGGCTTCCCACTGTCCAGCATTGCGATCTACAACCGCTGGGGCAACCTCGTCTACGAGAACGCGAACTACAAAGGCGGGTGGGACGGCCGGATGGGCACGGAACCCGTCGCGGAAGGGACGTATTACTACGTCTTCAACCGCTCAGATGGCCAAACCTTCCACGGTTCGGTGACGCTCGTGCGGTAAGCACACGCCTTCAACACAAAACGCCCTGTGATTTCGATGAGTCACGGGGCGTTTTGCATCTGGCGGGTGCCCCCAAAGGGTTCATCCCGGAAACAACAAGGCCTCCTTGTGGGAGGCCTGTGTTAGTGGGCGATACTGGGCTCGAACCAGTGACCCCCTGCTTGTAAGGCAGGTGCTCTGAACCAACTGAGCTAATCGCCCTAGTAAGGGACGACAAAGATAAACACCCGAACTTAACTTTGCGCCATGCCCGCGAATTTCTTCTGGCAACTGGGTACTTGGGGACGGTTTTACCTGCAGGCCCGTTCGTGGCGCAGGACGCACCCGCCGCACCTTTTCCTCCTGTTCGAGGCGATGCAACAGCCCGTGTACCACGGGGACGTGGAGGCCTTGAAACTCCGGTGGCGCCAAGACCCTACCGCCCTCACCGCCGCCGATGCCGGTGCAGGCAGCCGCCGAAAAGCCGCGCGGACCGTGAGCAACGTGGCTCGGACAGCCTTAAAATCAGCGGCCGAAGCCGGTCGCCTTGCGCAGATCGCGGCCGGTTTGAAAGCCCAACACGTCCTCGAACTCGGAACGTGCTTGGGGGCCACCACGGCCGTGATTGCCCGAACAGGGGCGTACGTCACCACCATCGAAGCGGACCCCACCCTGGCCGCACAGGCATCCGAGGGCTGGCGAGAACTGGCGGTCAACGAGCGGATTGACGGGCGGGTCGGCACGTTTGCCGAGCGGCTCCCCGAACTCGAAGCGCATTGGCAAACCACAGGGCATCCCGGCTTCGAGCTCATCTTCATCGACGGGCACCACCACGGGGACGCCCTGAAATCGTATGTGGAGCGGCTGCGGCCGTGGCTTGCGCAGGGCCGTGCTGCAGCCATTGTGTGCGACGACATCCGCTGGTCGCCGGACATGTGGAATGCGTGGGAAGGCTTGTCGGAGGGCTGGCCGGTGGCCGTGGACCTCGGCGGGATGGGGCTGCTGATGGACGGACCGCGCTTGACACCGTTTCACCGGGCCGTGCGGCTGTGATGTAACTTTGCCCCATGCACGCAAACCGACCGAATCCGCGGCGGCTGTTCACGATCTTGGCGGCGTACGTCATCTTCCAGTTTGGGTGGTGGGCGAGCTTGTTGATCCGGCTGCGCGGCGAGTACCGCGATTTGAGCACCTCGTTGGGCGTGGAGGCCGAAGATGCAGCCCAAAACACGTACGAGCGGTTCCAGTGGATGATCGCCGGAGAAGGCACCGTCTTCCTCGCCTTGCTCATTTGGGGCTTGTGGTCCATTTGGCGGATCAGCGACCGGGAGCAGGCGCAGGCCGCACGGGAGCGGAATTTCATGCTTGCCGTGACGCACGAGCTGAAGACGCCCATTGCGGTGATGCGTTTGGCCTATGAAACCTTGCAACGCGCGAAACTGAGTGAGGACGATCGCCAGCAGCTGCTTCGGGAGGCCCAAACCGCGCTCGGGCGCCTCGAAACCCGCATCAACGCCATCCTGCAAAGCGCCCGCGTGCACGGCAACGCCGCCGTCAAGCACTACGAGGCCTTCGATGTCGAGGAGGTGCTCGCCCGCTGCATTCGGCACTTGCACGTGCCTCCCCACGCCGAACGCACCATCGCCCTCGATCCCGCCGGCACCCCCATTGGGCTTGTGCAAGGCGACGTCGAAGCCCTCGAACTCGCCTGGACGAACCTCATCGAGAACGCCTTGAAATACAGCCCGTCCGACGCCCCCGTCCACGTGAGTTACGGGCTCGCCGGGCACGTCCTCGAAGTGCACGTCGATGACGCCGGGGGGGGCATCCCCGCCTCGGAGCGCCGCAATGTCCTCAAACCCTTCCGCCGCCTGGGAGATGAAGTGAACCGGAGTTCGGAAGGCACCGGACTCGGATTGTACCTTGCCCAAGCCATTGTCGGCATGCACAAAGGCCGGCTGCACATCGGCACCAGCCCCCTCGGCGGCACCCGCATCACCACCAAGATCCCATTGAAACCATGAATTCACAACCCCAACGCACCGCCCTGATCATCCTCGACGGATGGGGCCTCGGTGCCCAAGACACCAACGACGCCGTTCACGTTGCCTCCACCCCCTTTGTTGACCACCTGTTTGCCACCGCTCCGCATGCCACCCTCCGCACGGACGGCGAGCACGTGGGGTTGCCGTCGGGCCAAATGGGCAACAGCGAAGTCGGGCACATGAACATCGGAGCAGGGCGGGTCGTGTACCAAGACCTGCTCCGGATCGACCGAGCGGTGGAGGCGGGAACGCTCGCCGAAGAGCCGGTACTGAAAGCCGCCCTGGCGAAGGCTCAAGAAACCGGACGCCGACTGCACTTCATGGGCCTCGTTTCCGAAGGAGGGGTGCACAGCCAGCAGGCACACCTGCACGCCCTGTGCCACGCGGCGCAAGCGGCGGGCGTGGGCGACTTCATCGTGCACGCCTTCACGGACGGCAGGGACACCGCACCGCGTAAGGCGGCAACGTACATCGCGAACCTCGAGGCGGTGCTGTCGGAAACCGGCGGACGCATCGGCTCGGTGCACGGACGCTACTTCGCCATGGACCGCGACAAGCGCTGGGAGCGGGTGGCACGGACGTACAACTGCCTCGTGAAGGGCGAGGGCGGGCATTTCCCTACGGCTGCGGCCGGCATCGCGGACCACTACGACCGCGACGTCACCGACGAATTCATCGAGCCGTTCACCGTGGGCGAGGCGGATGCCACCATCAAGGAGGGCGACGTCGTCATTTGCTTCAACTTCCGGACGGACCGGTGTCGGGAGATCACGATGGCCTTGACACAGGAGGACTTCCCGGAAGCGGGGATGTCGGTTTTGGCCTTGCATTACGTGACGATGACGAATTACGACGAGACCTTCGAAGGGGTGCACGTGATTTACGACAAGCCAAACCTCGAGCGGACCCTCGGGGAGGTCATTTCCGCCGCCGGCCGAACGCAGATCCGCATCGCCGAAACGGAAAAGTACCCGCACGTGACGTTCTTCTTCAACGGCGGGCGTGAGGAGCCCTTCGCAGGGGAGCAGCGCTTGATGGCGCACTCGCCGAAGGTGGCGACGTATGATTTGCAGCCGGAGATGAGCGCGCGGGAGATCGTGGGGTTGATTGCGCCGGAGCTGCGGGCAGGGCGGCCTGATTTCGTGTGCTTGAACTTTGCAAACCCGGACATGGTGGGGCATACCGGGGTCTTTGATGCGGTGGTGAAGGCCGTGGAGACGACGGATGCGTGTTTGAAGGAGGTGGTGGAAGCCGGGCGGGAGCAAGGGTATGCCTTCGTGGTGATCGCGGACCATGGCAACGCGGACCTCGCGCGGAATGCCGATGGGTCGCCGCACACGGCGCACACGACGAACCCGGTGCCGGTCTTTGTCTTGGCCGATGGTGTGGAAGCCGTGCGCGATGGCATCTTGGCCGATGTGGCGCCGACGGTGTTGGACTTGATGGGCGTGGCACAGCCGGCCGAGATGACCGGTCAGTCCATCATTGCCCGGGGGTGAACCGCTCCGCAGGCAGGGCTTCGGCGACCGTGAAGATGCTGCCGGTGATGAGGACCAAATCCCCTTCCACCGCCGCCGCACACGCCGCCTTGACCGCATCCGCCACGGTCGGGTAAGCCGTTCCTGCCACGCCCCGCTCCTGCGCTGCTGCTGCAAGGGCCGGGGCCGGGAAGGCGCGTGGGATGTCGGCCGCGCACCAGTGGTACCGCCCTTGTGGGAGCACGGGCCAAATCGGCTCGAGGTCCTTGTCGGCCACCGTGCCGTAAACGACGTGGAGCGCGCGGTGCGGAATGGTCGCGAGCTCGGCGGCGAGTGCCGTCAAGCCGTCGAGGTTGTGGGCGCAATCGGCGAGGACGCGGGCACCGGAATCGGTCGGGGCGAGCCATTCCATGCGGCCCCGCTGGCCCGTGAGTTCCCGGTAGTTGGCAAACCCGCGCGCGATCGCCTCCTCTGGGAGGTGCCAGCCGGGCTCGCGGTTGAGGACCCGGCAAACGGCACGCGCCGTGGCGGCGTTTTCGGCTTCGACGCGGGTGGGGCCCGATTCGGGCGGGGCGTCGTACACTTCGGCGGCCTGCCGGAGCGCGTGCTCGTGGACGACCGAAAGGGCTTCGGGGCGCATCCGGCCGACCACGACGGGGCGGCCGTCTTTGATGATGCCGGCTTTTTCGGCGGCGATGGCTCGGATGGTTTGGCCTAAAAACTGCTGGTGATCCCAGCCCACATTCGTGATGGCAGTGACCAGCGGCCGCGGGAACACGTTCGTCGAATCGAGGCGGCCGCCCATCCCCGTCTCGAGCACGGCCACGTCCACCGCGCAATCAGCGAAGTGCTGCAAGGCCATGCCGAAGGTCAGCTCGAAAAAGCTCGGCTCCGCCCAATGCGTGCGGTATCGGGCCACGAAATCCACCACGGCTTGCTCGGGAATCGGCACACCGTTCACCCGGATGCGCTCCCGGAAATCCTTCAGGTGCGGGGACGTGAACAAGCCGACCCGGTAACCCGCCTCTTGCAAGGCTGCTGCCACCCGGTGGCACACCGATCCTTTGCCGTTCGTACCGGCGACGTGCACCACTTCGAGCCGGCGCTCGGGGTGTCCGAGGAGTTCGAGGACGGCGCGGGTTCCGTCGAGGTTGACTTTGTACGCGGCGGGTCCTTGCCGCTGGAACATCGGCAACTGGGTGAACAGGACGTTCACCGCCTCAGCATAGGTCATTCGAGGACGTAATGGAATACGATGTAGGCCTGGCGGCGTGGCACGGCCCGGTTCACGTCGAACGTGGCAGTTTTTGCAGAACGTTCCGCGATGGCCACGTGGTAGGTGTCGGTGAGGGTGGAATTCTTCGGGTCGTATTTGGCCGTGAGCACCTTGCCGTCGGGGCCCACGGTCAAATCCACCCGCACGTAGCCCGATTTCTTCGGGTCTTCCTCCTGCTGTGGGCGGCCGACCATGTTGCCCCCATGGCTGATGCCGAATTCGACGTTCCCGACGGTGGTGCCCTGTTCGAACATGTCGCCATCGACATCCCCTTCGTTGCCGGTTCCGGTGGATTGCGTGCCTTGGGAGCCGCCGCCACCCGCCGTCAACGCGTTGAGCCGGCTTTCGAGCGCGGTGGAAACGGTTTGCTCCTGCTCCACGGGTTCTTGCTCCGTCTCTTGCTCGACGGGGTCCGGTGAGGTAGGCACCGAAACTTCGCTCGATTCCTGGGTCACGACTTCCTCTACCGCCGGGGTTTCGACCACTTCCGAGCTAGCCGTGGCCTCTTCCACCGCCTCCTGAACGGTTTCGGAAGGCACCTCGGACTCGGTTTCCCCTGCCGCCTCATCCACTTCACCGAAGTCGGCGATGCCCACCGCAACGTATTGATCCCCCGGAGGCGGAATCGAAATCGAATACGCCGTCAGGAAAAAGCACAGGGCAAGGATGGCGAGGAACAGGACCGATGAAAGGCCGGCCGCGCGCCGCCGATGCTGTTGCTCCACCTGGAGCCGGAGGGTCTCGAGGGATCGGTCCATGGGCTTACTTCTTTGCCGGCGAGGCGCCGAGCATCACCTTCCATTCATTGGCTTTGGCCATTCCGATGAGCTCCACCGTCGCACCGGTTGGCACGGATTCATCCACTTGCAAGTACAACACATTGTCCGGAGACGACTCCATGCGCACCTTCAGAATGGACTCGAGGTCCGCCTTCGCCACCGCCCCGCCGTTCACGTAATAGGATTCGTCGGCCATGATGGAAACGGTCATCTTCGCTGTGACGCTGTTCGTCCCTTTGGCCTTCGGCAATTCCACATTCACCCCGTTCGACACCAGCGTCGAAAGGATGACGAAGAAAATCAGCAGCAGGAAAACGAGGTCCGTCATGGACGACATGTTGCCCTGCACGCTCACCTTGTTGCGCTGGCCCAAATTCATCGCGCAGGCTCTTCGAGGATGTCGATGAATTCAATCGAAGAGGCCTCCATCTTGTGCACCACCTTCGACACTTTGCTGACCAAATGGTTGTACGCCATGTAGGCCAAAATGCCCACGATCAACCCCACGATGGTCGTGATCATCGCTTGCTTCGTGCCGCTGGAAATGTCTTCCACACGCACGGTGCCCGCTTGCTCCATGTCCAAGAACACGTTCACCATCCCGATGACCGTCCCCAAGAACCCGACCATCGGTGCCGCGCCCGCCACCGTCGCCAGCGAGCTCAAGTTCTTCTCGAGGTTGTAGATCTCGAGCTTGCCGATGTTCTCAATCGCCACGCTGATGTCTTTCAGGTCCTTGCCGATGCGGCTGATGCCCTTGTCGAGCATGCGGGCCATCGGAGTGGCGCTGCCTTGGCAGAGGTTGCGCGCGGAATCGAAATTCCCGCTCGACACGTAGTCCTTGATTTTGTCCATGAAATCGGGCGCCACCTTGGACGCCTTTTGGATGGCCATCAACCGTTCGAAGAACACGAACATGGCGATGAGCGACATCAAAGCCAGGGGCAACATGATGTACCAACCGCCCTCGAGCAGCAGTTGCAGGATGCTCACCTCCACTTCTTGGATGGGTTCGGTCACGTCGCCTTCCGGGCCAGTCGTCAGGCCAGGCGTTGCTTGCAGCAGGAAATTCAGCATAGGAGTCGTAAAAAGGTCTTGTTTGCAACGCGGAAGTTGCACCAATTATTGGGCCAAAAAGCTCCCCTCCCCGCTTCTTTTCGACGCGGGGCCGTTCACAACCCGGGTCCGCCTCAGGCGAACATCAGCCAGTACGTCGCGGCTCCCGCGAAGTACCCCAACAGCGCCAACAAGCTGATTTTCTTGAGGTACCAGACGAAATCGATCTTCTCCAGCCCCATCACGGCCACGCCCGCTGCGGATCCGATGATGAGCGCCGAACCGCCCGTTCCAGCACAGAAGGCCAGGAATTGCCAGAAAATACCGTCCCGCACGAAGTAGCCGGCGAAGCCCTCTGCCGCTGCCGGCGCAATGTCATACATGCCCATCGATGCGGCCACAAGTGGCACGTTATCCACGATGGCCGAAAGCAATCCGATGATCACGTTGATCGCGTACACGTTGCCCATCGCTTCACTCAACCAACCCGCGGCCGCCAACAGCAACCCCGCCTCTTGCAAGGACGCCACGGCCAGCAGGATGCCCAAGAAAAACAGCACCGATGCCGTGTCGATCTTCCGCAGCACCCCCAACACGCTCAAATCCTTCCGCTCCTCGTGGTTCTTCGAACGGTGCATCAATTCCGTGGCCACCCACATCACGCCCAACGAGAGCATCATGCCCATGAACGGGGGCAAGTGGGTCACCGTTTTGAACACCGGAACGAACAACAAGCCGCCCACCCCGAGGGTGAAAATCAAGTTCCGTTCGGCCGGCGTCGTGGGATCTGCCGCGTGTTCATCCACCACCCGTGGACGGCTCACCTCGCCCTTCAGGGTAAACGACAAAACGCCCAGCGGCACCAACAACGCCACGAGCGACGGCACGAACAAATGCGTCACGATGACGCCCGTGCTCAACTGCCCGCCGATCCACAGCATCGTCGTGGTCACGTCGCCGATGGGCGACCAGGCGCCTCCCGCGTTGGCCGAAACCACCACCATCCCCGCAAACAACCACCGGGTCTCCTTGTCGTCAATGAGCTTGCGCAGCAGCGAGATCATCACGATCGACGTCGTCAAGTTGTCCAACACCGCAGAGAAGAAAAACGTCAGCAGCGCGAGCGTCCACAGCAGCTTGACCTTGCTCGTGGTGCGAATGCGGTCCGTGATGACGGCAAACCCTTCGTGCGCATCCACCAACTCCACAATCGTCATCGCGCCCATCAAGAAGAACAAGATGGAGCTGATCTCCTCCATGTGGTGCATCAGCCGGTGCTCGAAAAACGCACTCAACAGCGGCGTGTGGCCGTCCCCGTGTTCGCCCGAAAACAACTTGAACGCGTCCGTCAAGTGTTCCGCAGGCGCATGGGTTCCGGTTACAAAAAGCCCCCAGCAAATGGTCCCTGTCAGCAGCGCCGTGGCCGCCTTATCGATGTGAACGTTGTGCTCCAGGGCGATGAAGACATAGCCCAAAACAAAAACGGCGAGGATGACAAATTCCATGTGAAGGATTCAATTTTGCGCGTAAAAGGTCGGGCGTTTCCCGACCCGTTCCAAATCAAGCGAGCTTCTCGAGCGCGATGGCAAAGGCCGTTTCGCTCAAGTGCGTGGCGTCCTGGCGCTTGGCGTGCGTCGCCTCCAGCGCCCGCCGGATGGTCACAGACGTGTCGTCGAAAATCGCGCGGTCGCTCATGTCCACGTCGGCATCGCTCATCAAGTAAGCGAAGACCCGCGCCATGCCGCAGTTCGCAATGAAATCGGGAATGACCGCCAAGTGCTGATCCGCGTACTCCGCGATGGGACCGTAGAAGATTTCGCTATCGGCAAAGGGCACATTCGCCCCGCTGGAAATGACCTGCATGCCGGAAGCAATCATCCGCTCCAATTGGTCTTGCGTCACCAAACGAGAGGCCGCACAAGGCAGGAACACATCCGCCTCGACGTCCCAAATCCGCGCGTTGACTTCATCGAAGCTCAACATGCCGTCCCGGTTGAGGGTGTTGCCCTTCTTCGTCAGGAACAGGTCGAGGACATCGGCGGGTTCGAGGCCATCGGGTTCAATGAGGCCGCCGGCCCGGTCGATGATGCCCACGATTTGGGCCCCAGCTTCGGAGAGGTAATACGCCGCAGCGGCCCCCACATTCCCCCAGCCCTGCACGATCACGCGTTTGCCCTCCACGGAGCCGCCATAAATGTCGTAGTACTGGCGCACCGATTCGCTCACGCCATACCCGGTGATCAAGTCGGCCACCCGGTACTTGCGCGTCACGTCAGGCGACAACTCGAGGTCCTCTACGACCTGGCTCACGCCCTGCCGCAGGTTGCCGATGCGCCGCACCTTCTCCGCTTCGTTGGGCTTGAAGTGCCCGGTGAACACGCCTTCTTGCGGATGCCAAACCCCGCACGCCTCCGTCATCGGGATGACCTCGTGGATCTCGTCCACGTTCATGTCACCCCCCGTGCCGTAGTAATGCTTCAACAACGGCGTCACCGCTGCATACCACCGGCGCAACACGCCCTCCTTCCGCGGATCCGACGGATCGAAGCAAATGCCGCTCTTCGCCCCGCCGATTTGCGGGCCGCTGACGGTGAACTTGATCTCCATCGTCTTCGCGAGGCTCTCCACCTCCCGCTTGTCGAGGCGCGGGTGCATCCGCGTCCCCCCGCCCGCAGCACCGCCGCGCAACGAATTGATAACCACCCACCCACGGGCTTCAGTTTCGGAATCGTGCCACTCGAAAACAATTTCCGGGTTGCGGCTCTCGTAGCGCTTGAGCAGGTCTTTCATGGTCTGGTCTGGTCGATGTGTTGATCGGCGGCGACGAAGATACTGCAGGTGTCAGGCCAAAACCTGTCCCTGCCCCCATTTTAACCCCCGAATGCAACGCAACGCGTCTTCATTCGGTTGTGATAGCATGAGAACCCTGATTGCCCTCATCGCTGCCGCCGTCACGACCCAATCCATAGTCGCACAATGCAGCTTCTTGAACATTGCTGTCTCAGCATCCGATTCCGGATATGTGCAGCTCTATCACCCCGGTTTTTTCATGTTCGGTTCGACCGCGGACACCGGAGGTTTTGAGAACCAGTGCCACTGGACAGTAACGACCATGGACGGAACCGCTGTATTTGACACGTTGACCACGGGCGCTTGGGCCGACCAGTCCTTCGTGCTGTTCAATCACGGGCTGACCGTCAGCGATTCCATGTTGGTGGAATTGACCTTGAGCCACCCGGAAGAGCCCATGGATTGCTGCATGGCCGATACGCTGGTTTGGGTGGAGGACGATTTCTTCAACTTTGGCACTTGGGAAACGGCTTCGTTGAACGTGGGTTCGGACTGCATGGCTTCCGTGGGGGTTCACGAGGTCCAACGATTGAGCGGGATTTCCCTCTTTCCGCAGCCTGCGGGAGATTGGTGCCGCGTGCAAGCGCCGAAGGAGGCCGTGCGGCTGATGATTGCGGCGGGCGATGGCCGACCTGTTCAGGAATACACGGTGTTTGCCGTAGAGGCGGATTACCCCCTCACGGGGTTGCCCGCAGGCCTGTATTTTGTAACTGCTTGGAATGCAGCTGGTCAGCTCATTGGAGTTGAGCGTTTGGTAAAAGGCAATCGTTAAGGCCAAACCCCATAGACCGCGCCTCCTACGGCATCCCTCCCCGCCCCCGTCACCCGGCTCCACGTATTCGGCACCCCGTGCACACGGAGCCATGCGAGCAGCGCAAAGGCGTGCGCTTCCTTGCCGTCGATCAGCTCCGGCGATGCGGGCAGAACGTTTACAAGCCCTCGCATGAGCGCGGCGTTCCAGGCTCCACCACCGGTCACAAGGGCCTGGCGTCCCTGCGCAGCGGCAGCCACTTCACGAGCAATGTGCGCCGTAACCGTGGCCAGTAGGTCGTCGGTCGGCGCTGCAGCATGTCGTTCAATGAGGGGCCACCACAGGCCATCCACCTCCTCCCTGCCCAAGCTCTTGGGCGCCGGGGCCTGAAGGTAGGGCACCGCTGCGAGGGCATCCGCCAGTGCCGGAATGCGTTGGCCGCGGGCCGCGCGGGCACCGCCACGATCGAACGCCTCCCCTTCCCGTTCGGCGAGCCGGTTCAGCAGCAAGTTGCACGGCACGATGTCGTAGCTGCCTTCGGGCGTGCTGATGTTGGCGATGCCGCCGAGGTTGATGGCGACTTCAGCCTCGGGATACAGCCAGGCATCCGCCAGCGGGACGAGGGGCGCGCCCTGCCCGCCGAGGGCCACGTCGAGGCTGCGGAAGTCGCAGACCACGGGGAGTCCGCAAGCGGCGTGCAGGTGGGCACCGGACGCGAGCTGGCCGGTGTAGCCGAGGTGCGGGGCGTGGAACACGGTTTGGCCATGGAAGCCGACCAGGTCCGCGGGCATCCCCGCAATCGCCTCGCCGCACCACGTCGAGAAGGCCGCGGCGCACGCCACCCACTCGCGGGCATCCGCTTCGTACAGGGCCTCGAGCCGGGCGTACAGGTCGGGCGGGAACGGCTCCGTGCGAAAGGCGACGAGCTCGGCATCGAGGCCACCTTCGGCCGTGCGGGCGAAACGGGAGGTCGCGATGTCGAGGCCGTCGAGGGAGGTCCCGCTCATGAGGCCGATGACGGTTTGAGGGCGCGTGGGGACGGATTCTGGGAGCTGCATGCCTTGAACGGTCGGAGGGGCGCTATCTTCGCAACCGAACGGATTTGTTAACATCAACGAGAAGGCAATGAACCTGCAACTCACCGAAGAACAAATCGCCGTGCGCGACGCCGCCCGCGATTTTGCCCAAAATGTACTCAAACCCGGCGTGATCGAGCGCGATCGGGACCAACGATTCCCCGCGGAAGAAATCAAGCAGCTCGGCGAGCTCGGTTTCATGGGCATGATGGTCGACCCGCAATACGGCGGCTCCGGCATGGACACGGTTTCGTACGCGCTGGCGATGGAGGAGATCTCGAAGGTGGACGCCTCGGCAAGCGTGTGCATGAGCGTCAACAACTCACTGGTTTGCTACGGATTGCAGGCGTTCGGCACCGAGGAGCAGAAACAGAAATACCTCGTTCCACTTGCTTCAGGCCAAAAAATCGGGGCGTTCTGCCTCAGCGAGCCTGAAGCCGGCTCCGACGCCACCTCCCAGCGGACCACGGCCATCGACATGGGGGACCACTACCTCCTCAACGGCACGAAGAACTGGATCACGAACGGCAGCACCGCTTCCACCTACCTCGTCATCGCCCAAACCGATGCCGAAAAAGGCCACCGCGGCATCAACGCCCTCATCGTGGAACGGGACATGCCCGGCTTCATCGTCGGCGCGAAGGAGGACAAGCTCGGCATCCGCGGATCCGACACCCACACCCTGCTCTTCAACGACGTCAAGGTTCCGAAAGAAAACCGCATCGGCGAGGACGGCTTCGGCTTCAAGTTCGCCATGAAGACCCTCTCCGGTGGCCGCATCGGCATCGCTGCCCAAGCCCTCGGCATCGCGTCGGGTGCGTACGAATTGGCGTTGGCCTACTCGAAGGAGCGCAAAGCGTTCGGCAAAGAGATCAGCCGCCACCAAGCCATCGCTTTCAAGCTGGCCGACATGGCCACGCAGATCGAGGCGGCGCGCTTGCTGGTGTTGAAGTCGGCTTGGTTGAAGGACCAGGGCGAGGACTACGATTTGGCCTCGAGCATGGCGAAGCTGTACGCTTCAGAAGTCGCCATGAAGCAGACGGTCGAAGCGGTCCAAATCCACGGCGGATACGGCTTCGTGAAGGAATACCACGTCGAACGCCTGATGCGCGACGCGAAGATTACGCAGATATACGAGGGCACTTCCGAGGTGCAGAAGATTGTCATCAGCCGGTCGGTGCTGAGCTGATCACTCCATCGGTTCGTTTCGGTGGTTCCAGCGGGTTCGATTGCCCGCAGCGTCCCACACTTCAATCTCCGGCTTGCCATCCCGGTCGCTGTCCTGCACGGTGACGCGGGTGCCCCGGGTGCGCTTGCTCATGCCCACGGGCTCGTTCGTTCCGAACGTTCGTTCCTCGACCCAGCCCTCGTTGTCGATGTACAGCACCGTGCTTTCGCCGATGGTGCTGCTCAGGCGGAAGGCGGGAGCGCCGGGCACTTGGACGGACGTGGTCGCACGGTCGCTGCCGGTGCGGCTGAGGAGCCGGACTTGGGCATCGGTTTGGCCGGCATAGAGGTAGTCGCGGGCGCCCACGCGCAGGTGCGCCAAATGCGCAATCGGCGCCGCCCCCGGCTCAAACCGCCACCCCGGCGTCCGCTCCCCTTCCTCCCGGTAATTCAGCAGCTTGCCGTCGCTAGTCGCCACGAGGAACCGGTACTTGCGGTTGCGATCGTAATCCGTGAGGAGCCAGGCGGTGATGCCCTTCGCGGGCGCGATCGGGAAGCCCTTGACTTCCCGGCCGAGGACGTCGATGAGGTGGACGCCCCGGGTGGTCGCGAAGGCGGTTTGGTACTTGCCGTTGGCGTAGAGGTCGACTTCGTGGGCGGTGCCGAGGAGGTCCCCTTCGAGGGGGATGGACCAAACCGCGTTGCCCGCTTCGTAGGCCTTGACGGCGCCATCTTCGAGGCGGATCGCCATGCGTTTTCCGGTGCGGTGGTTTCGGACTTCGCCGAGGTCGCGGGAGGCGTCGGCAAGGGCGGCCGTCGGGGCTGGGGCGGCTTGGGGGGGCGCGGGGCTGGGAGCGGCTGGGGATGCCGCGGGGCTGGGAGTGGCTGGGGCGTGTGGGAGTTGGGACCACGCGAGGCGGCCGGGACCGATTTGGACCGCTTCAGCGTAGCCCGACTCGGGGGACCAGGACCAAGCGTCGACGGGTGGGAGGCACGCGGTGGACGGCGGGGTGGTCCAGTCGCCGAGGCCCACGAGGAGGCCGTCGGGGGTGATGCGGGCCCAAGGGACCGAATCGGTCCAGTCTGCGCCGCGGGCACGCCATTCGGCGGCCATGCCGGTGGAATCGGTCCAGCCGATCAGGGTCAGGTGGTCGCCGCCGGCGCGGTGGAGTTCGAGGGTGGTGCCGTTGCCCCGGCCGCAGAGGGCGGGGTGGCTGGAGGGGGTGCGGGTGGCTTGTGCGGAGAGGAGATTTGGGATTTGGCCTGAACGGACCGCCGTGCGCCAAGCGCTCCACGAAGCGGGAAACTCGGCCCCCGCCGTGACCGGCTCTGCCATCGACGTGACCTGCATCGGGCGCGGCGCACCCTCCAAATCCACCGCCTGGAATGTGCTCCACAGCATGCCGTCGCGCTGGACCAACGTGGTGACGCCGTGGCGCTGAGGATGCCACGCCGCGCGCAACTCCTCGTCGACAGCCGCGTTGCTCCACAAGGCCCGACCTGCCGCGTTGCCGGCCCACCAGCCCGCTTCGGTGAATTGCCATTCCTCCTCCCCTTGCGGCTGGGCGGGAGCCACCATGGCCCACGCCGAATCGGCCTCGAACCGCATCACCCACTCCACGCCCCACGGCTGGGCCGCTCGGCCGTCCCAACGCGTCCACCCCTTCCAGTCCGGGCCGGCGAATTCCAACGGGTTCACAGCCTCCCCGCCCCCGGCAGGCACCCAAAGAAATGCCGCGACCGCAGCGAAGACCGCCACCACCGCACCGACCGCCCAACCTTTCCATTCCGCATTCATGCCGCCAAGTTCAGGAAATCCGGCTCCAATCTGGCCGGCCCGCCGCAACACGTTTCAACTCGCGATTGAGGATAGCATGCTGCGGCTGCTCCAACCCGGGGTCCTCTTCGAGCACCCGCGAGGCGATGTAGCGGGCGGCGGTCAGCACTTCCCGGTCGCGCATCAAGTCCGCCATTTTCAAGTCCGGCACCCCGGATTGCTGGGTGCCCATGAGGTCACCCGGGCCGCGCAATTGCAGGTCCACCTCCGCGATTTCGAACCCGTCGTTCGTGCGGCACATCGTTTCCATGCGCAGCGCCGCATCCTTGCTCAGCTCGTCCTTCGTCATCAGGATGCAGTAGCTCTGCTCGGCACCGCGGCCGACCCGACCTCGGAGCTGGTGGAGCTGAGCGAGGCCGAAGCGCTCGGCCGACTCGATGACCATCACGGAAGCGTTGGGGACGTTGACGCCGACCTCGATGACCGTGGTGGCGACCAGGATTTGGGCTTGCCCCTCGGCGAAGCGCCGCATCTCGAGCTCCTTGTCCTCTGGGCGCATCCGGCCGTGCACGATGCTCAGCCGGTAATCGGGCACTGGGAAGCGGCGGGAAAGGCTCTCGTAACCGTCCATCAGGTCCTTGTGGTCGAGGGTCGCGCTCTCCTCGATCAACGGGTAGACCACGTACACTTGGCGGCCGAGGGCGATTTCGTCGGCGATGAATTGCTGCACCCGCAGGCGCGCGGCATCGGTGCGGTGCACGGTGCGGATGGGCTTCCGACCCGGCGGCAGCTCGTCGATGACGCTCACGTCGAGGTCACCGTAGGCCGTCATGGCCAGGGTCCGGGGAATGGGCGTGGCCGTCATGACCAAAACATGCGGCGGCGGCTTCCCCTTCGCCCACAGCTTCGCCCGCTGCTGCACCCCAAACCGATGTTGCTCGTCGATCACGGCCAGCCCCAACGCCTTGAATTTCACCCCCGGCTCGATGAGCGCGTGCGTGCCGACGAGGATGTGGACCTCCCCGCTGGCCAGCCCTTCGAGGATGGGCTTGCGGTCGGCCGTTTTCACCGAGCCGGTCAGGAGTTCGACGCGCACGTCCATTTGGGCCAGCAACTCCTTGAATCCCAAATAGTGCTGCGTGGCCAAAATCTCGGTCGGCGCCATGACGCAGGCCTGGAAGCCGTTGTCGATGGCGAGCAGGGCGGTCAGCAAGGACACCACGGTCTTCCCACTGCCCACGTCGCCTTGGAGCAGGCGGTTCATGTGCCAGCCCGTGTTCGTGTCGGCGCGGATTTCGCGCATGACGCGCTTTTGGGCGCCCGTGAGTTCGAAGGGCAGGTGGTCCGAATAGAAGGCGTTGAACCGCTCGCCGACGGCGGTGAACCGGACGCCGGGCTGCCCCACCGTGGCCACCTGCTTTTTGCGGACGAGCAGCAGCTGCAGGTAGAGGAGTTCCTCAAATTTCAGGCGGTTGCGCGCCTTGTCGGCCGTCGGGGCATCGGGCGGCGAATGGACGGTCCGGAAGGCCGCGTCCCGGCTGGGCATCTGGAGTTCCGCCAGGAGGTGCGGGGGGAGCGTTTCGGGGATTTCGAACTGGTTTTGGCCCAAAACCGTGCGGATCAACCGCGCGATGCCCGCCGAGCTCAACCCGCGGTTCGTCAGCTTCTCCGTGGTCGAGTAGACCGGCTGCAGCCCCAGGCCCTTGCGGGTTTGGAACGTATCCAGCCGCTCCACCTCCGGGTGCGCGATGTTCCACTTGCCGCCAAAACGCGCCGGCTTGCCGAACACCACCACCTGCTGGTTCACCGGCAACTGCGCCACAATCCAGCGGCCGCCCTTGAACCACACCAACTCCAACGCACCCGTAGCGTCCTGAAACTGCGCCACGATGCGCTTGCCCCGCTTGCTCGGCACCTCCGCCACCTTCGTGATGACGCCCTGCAACTGGATGGCCGCAGCGTCGGATTGGATCTCGGCCACCTGCACAAAGCGCGACCGGTCTTCGTACCGAAACGGCACGTGCTCGATCAAATCCCCCGCCGTGTGGATGCCCAATTCAGCCCGTAAAAAATCCGCGCGCTGGGGGCCCACCCCTTTCACAAACTCAATCGGTGTATCCAGTTGAACCGTCGGCATCGTGGCTGCAAGTTCGCAAGAAAACAACACAGCCGCCCCTAAACGGAGCGGCTGCGCAAAAGTTCGTGCTGTTGGCGGTTAGGCCAGCATCGTGACCGGGTTCTCCAAATAGGTCTTGAGCGTTTGCAAGAAGGCCGCTCCCGTTGCACCGTCCACCACACGGTGGTCGCAGCTGAGCGTCAACTTCATCACGTTGCCGGGCACCACCGCGCCGTCCTTCACTACAGGGACCTGCTGGATGCCGCCCACCGCAAGGATGCACGCATCGGGCGGATTGATGATGGCCGTGAACTCCTCGATGCCAAACATGCCGAGGTTCGAGATCGTGAAGGTGTTGCCCTCCCAATCGCTCGGCTGCAATTTCTTGTCCCGGGCCTTGCCCGCGAATTCCTTTACTTGGGCCCCGATTGCTGTCAGGGGCAACGTGTCCGTGTGGCGCACCACCGGAACGAGCAACCCGTCTTCCACCGCCACGGCAACGCCGATGTGCACGTGCTCATTGTACCGGATGCGGTCGCCCAACCAGGAACTGTTCACGGCGGGGTGTTGCTTCAGCGCGAGGGCGGAGGCTTTCACAACCAAATCGTTGAAGCTGACTTTCGTGTCAGGCAACGCATTGATTTGCTTCCGAGCCGCAATGGCCGCGTCCATGTCCACGGAGACCGACAAATAGAAGTGAGGGGCTGTGAACTTGCTCTCTGCCAAGCGGCGGGCAATGGTTTTGCGCATTTGGGAAACCGCCACTTCGGTGAACCGCTCTTCGCCGATCGCCACCGGGGCGGCTGCAACCGAACCCGGCACGAAGGCCTCGATGTCACGCTTGACGATGCGTCCTGCTTCGCCGCTTCCGGGCACCACGCCCAATGGAATGCCACGCTCCTCGGCCAAACGCTTCGCAAGCGGAGAAGCCTTCACGCGGCCGTTGGTCGCGGGGGCAGGGGCGGGCGCCGCTGCGGGGGCTGGAGCCGGGGCTGCCACCGGCGCAGGAGCTGCCACCGGCGCAGGAGCCGCGACAGGCGCAGGAGCCGCAACGGGCGCGGGAGCTGCTTCAACAGGGGCAGGCGCTGCCGCCGGGGCCGCTTCGTTCAACAAGGCCGAAAAGTCCTCTCCGGACTCTCCCACGATGGCGAGTATGCTGTCCACCGGAGCGGATCCCCCTTCGGGAACGCCGATGTGCAGCAACACCCCATCGTTGAACGATTCGAATTCCATCGTCGCCTTGTCGGTTTCGATTTCAGCGAGCAACTCGCCGCTCTCGACCGCATCGCCGATGTTTTTATGCCAAGCGGCTACGACCCCTTCGGTCATCGTGTCGCTCAGTTTGGGCATCCGGATGATTTCAGCCATGGTAGCAGGTGGTGTTCTTAGTTCAGTATCAGTCGTTCACGAAAGGATAGGGGTCGGAGTAGACGTCCTCGTACAACTCCTTCGGGTCAGGCAGCGGGCTGTTCTCTGCGAACTCAATGCATTCCTCCACCAAAGCCTTTACCTCTTTCTCTACAGCCTTCAATCCCTCCTCAGTTGCCCAGCCCTGCTCCAACAGGACATTGCGGACGTGCAAAATCGGATCTTTCTCTTGGTACTCGCTGACCTCCTCCTTCGTCCGGTACTTCTGCGGGTCCGACATGGAGTGGCCCTTGTAGCGGTAGGTTTGGATGTCCAACAAGTACGGCCCCTTGCCCGCGCGGCAGTGCGCAGCCGCCTCGGAGATGGCCGAGTAAACCGCCTCGGGGCTCATGCCGTCCACCGTGGCAGCAGGCATTTCGTAACTCGCTCCGAGCATTTTCAAATCGGTGACGTTGGACGTCCGCTCGACAGAAGTACCCATCGCGTATTGGTTGTTCTCCACGATGAAAATCACCGGAAGCTTCCAGGTCATCGCCATGTTAAAGGTCTCATGCAACATGCCTTGGCGGGCCGCACCGTCCCCAAAGAACGTGAGGGTGACGTGGTCTTCCTTCCGGTATTTGTCGGCGAAGGCAATGCCTGCACCGAGGCCGATTTGGCCTCCGACGATGCCGTGACCTCCAAACAGGTTGCGCTCCTTGTCAAACATGTGCATCGAACCGCCCTTGCCCTTGCTCGTCCCCGTTTTCTTGCCGTACAATTCCGCCATCACCAAGCGCGGATCCGTGCCGAGCGCCAGCGGATGCGCGTGGTCGCGGTAAGCGGTGATCATGCGATCGGTGGGCCGAATGGCTTCCACTGCCCCCGCGAGGACCGCCTCTTGTCCGATGTACAAATGGCAAAAGCCGCCGAATTTTTGTTGGATGTAGAGCTGGCCGCAGCGTTCCTCGAACTTACGCATCAGGTACATGTCGCGGAACCACTTCTCATACACTTCTTGAGAGTGGGCCGGTTGGGCGGACTTGGAGGAGCGCTTCGACTTGCCTGCAGCGGCTTTCGTGCTCCGTGCGCGGGTAGTAGTTGCCATGATCTTGAAAATCTATCGTGCAAATATAGGTGGAGAACCCACGAGACGGCCGTTCGGTTCAATCGAAAAACCAAACCTGCCCATACTTCGTGTACAGAGTACACTAAACAAGAGGCACGGGATTAAACTTTTTCCCAATCGTCCCCTCTCACCTGAAGTCATCAGTATATTCGCCCTGTTGGACCTGCAAGCCATTTTAACCGCCGCGCCCGGCATTTCCCTCGCTGAAGTGGAAGGTGCCGCGCTCCTCAGCCGCCTCGACTCGAAATTCATCGTGCACGAAGCGTGGTTGCCGGAGCTGATTGGGTGCGTGCTGTCGGAAGGCATGCACCGGGTTTTGGAGGTCCAAGGCGAGCGACAATCCACCTACGACAACTGCTTCTTCGACACGGCCGAACGCCTGAGCTTCAGCGATCACACCCGCGGCCGAATGAACCGTTACAAGGCGCGGATCCGGCGCTACCGCTCGAACGGTCTCGCGTTCCTCGAAGTAAAGCACAAGACGGTACATGGCCGCACCGAAAAGGTCCGCTGGCTGCGGACTGAAGCGCAAGCGTGGGACGCCCCCCTCGACGCCTCCGAACAATCGGAATTCGCCAAGGCCTTCCCCTATGCCGATCAATCACAGCCCGTCATGTGGAGCGCATTTGAGCGGTTTACCTTGGTCGCACCTGAGCGCGCTGAACGGTTCACCGTCGACACCGGCCTCACCTTCCGCTCAGCGGATGGCCGCACGGCCGGTCTACCCGGGTGCGCCATCATCGAAATCAAGCAGGCCCGCATCGACCGGCGCAGCCCTTTGTTCAATGCGCTGGACGGCTTCCGCGGCCAGCACCCTCCTTTGGGCCGATCAACCCGCATTTCCAAGTATGTCGTGGGCACGGCCTTGACCCAACCCGAGTTCCCCATTCGCACTTATCGCCCGATTTTGCGGCAACTTCAACATACCTTTCTGCCATGAACTTTGATGCCATTTTGCAGTTCCTGATGCTGTTCGGCGGCAACTTGCTTTCCGCGGTTGTCCTGACGCTGTTTATCTACCACCAGGCCTCGCAGCGGCGGGAGTTCGTGTTCACGTTCCTGACCGTGAGTGCCGCGGTCTTTGTGTTGTGCCAAATGCTCGTGGGCGTCGAACTCGACCTCGCCTTCGCCCTCGGATTGTTTGCCATCTTCGGCATCATCCGTTACCGAACGGACGCCATTCCCATCCGGGAAATGACCTACCTGTTCATCGTCATTGCGCTCGCCGTCCTCAACGCCCTCGCTCCGGGCACCGTGGCCTGGGGGGCCATCGCCGCGGCGAATGTGGCGATGTGGGGACTGACGTGGGTCCTCGAACGGGTTTGGACCATCCGCCACATGGCCACGAAGATTGTGGTGTACGACCGGGTCGACCTCATCCACGCGGGCAAGCGCGCCGAGCTGTTGGCCGATTTGGCCGAACGGACCGGGGTGAAGATTGACCGGATTGAAATCGGTAAGGTGGACTTGTTGCGGGATACCGCCGTGATCAAGGTGCACTTTGATTTGGCCGAACAACCCGACCACTTCGAATCCGGCTCAATCGACTGACGCAGGCCTCAGCTCGCCTTTTCCAGCAGCACCACCGCGTGCGCCGACACGCCTTCCTCGGTTCCCACGAAGCCCAACCGCTCGGTGGTCGTCGCCTTGACGCTCACCCGGCCGACTTCCACCTCCATGACTTCCGCAATGCACGCCCGCATCTCCTCGATGTAAGGCAGGACCTTCGGGCGCTGCAAACAGAGGGTGGTATCGAGGTTACCCAAGACCCAGCCGGCCTCGCGGATTTTTGCGTACGTCGCCTTGAGCAACTTCTTGCTGTCGATGCCTTTGTAAGCCGGATCGGTGTCTGGGAAATGGTAGCCGATGTCCCGCATGGCAAGCGCTCCGAGGAGGGCATCACAAATGACGTGCAATACCACGTCCGCGTCGCTGTGGCCCACCGCTCCTTTCTCGTGCGGCACCAAGATGCCTCCCAGCCAGAGCTCTTCGCCGGCTTGCAGCTGGTGAACGTCGTAACCGTAGCCGATGCGCATCATTCCTCGTCGCCGCCTGCGAGCTCAGAAAACTGCAACCGGAGCGTGAAGCGCAAGGTGTTCGCGAGCGGGTTCTGCTGGCGGGTCGAAATGAGGTAGCTCAAGTCCACCGTGAACACCGTGTACTTGATGCCCGCACCGAGGGTGATGAACTGGCGGTTTCCCTTCGAATAGTGCTCGTTGAAGAACCCCGTCCGGAAAGCGAACACGCTGTTGTAGTCGTATTCGATGCCGCCGCCGAGGTTGTATTCGCGCAGCTCCTCGCGGAAGATGGATCCCGCCTCGACGGTGCCGTCGTCATTCACCACGCCGGGTGCGTCGTAAAAGCTCTGCACGATGGCGGTGGCCACACCGACGTTGGGATCGTAACCGCTGACGATGGTTTGGCCGGACTCTTGGTCGTAAATCGGTGTCGTCGGCACGAGCAGCTTGTTCACGTCCATGGTGAAGGTCAAGCTGTTGTAATCGTCGATGTAGGTTTGGTAGGCCAAACCCGTTTTCAGGTTCATCGGCAGGAAGTCCCGCTCAGCACTCTCCGTGTAGCCCATCTTCGCGCCGATGTTGCTCACGGTCAGGCCCCAATTGAAGACCCCGTCCCGCTTGCCCATTTTCGCGTAGGGGTTCGTGTAGAACATCCCGACGTCCACGGCCACCGAACGGCCGGGCTTGGAATTCGCACCGAGGACGTTCGTGCCGCCCGTCAGGTTGGAGTTGATGAAGCGGCCCGTGATGCCGCCGCTGAACTTCGATGTGAACGCTTGCGAGAAACCGACGTCGAGGCTGAATTCCGCGGGTTGGAAATCGCGGATGGTCGTACCGGTTTCGTCGGTGAACGTGATGTTCCCGAGGGAGAAGTACCGCAGGGCGCCGCCCCAGGATTGGCGCTTGTTGATCTTCCGCACGCCGGTGAGGTAGGCCAAATTCATGTCGTCCACCAGCGCGCGCAACCAAGGTGCATAGCTCAGGCTGAACTCGAAATCGTTTTCGAGGAACGACATCTTGGCGGGGTTCCAATGGAGGCTGTTGCCGTCGGCTGACAGCGCCACGCCGGCGTCCCCGAGGGCGCCCGCCCGTGAATCCGGGGCAATCATCAAGAACGGGACGGCCGTCGTGATGGTGTTGAGCTGCACGATTTGTGAGCCCTCGCCGGGAGTCAATTGGGCCTTCGCGATTTGGCCTAACCAGGTGCCCGAAAGCAGCATGGTGGCGGCAAAAGTCAAGATACGTGTGCGCATGTTCAAGTCAATCGGGGGCAAAGGTAAGGATTCAAATCACGGACGAAGAACGACAATGCGCTCGGTTTGTTGTGCAACCTCACCTGAAGTTGTTTCCAAACGAATACGGCAAACATACGTCCCAGGGTTCACGGCGCTGCCATCGGGGCCATTCAGGTCCCACTCGAGCGGGGCAAAACGGAAGCCGGGCGATTCGATTTCCCAGGCAGCGCTGTGGACCCGGCGCCCAGTCAAATCGAACACGTCCAAGGTGTAGCCGGCGGGCTCGCAGGCAAGGGTGTGCTCGATTTGGAACCAAACCGACGTCGTCGCAGGATTCGGGTACACCGCCACCAAGTCGAACGCCTCCACATCCGGTTCCCCCACCACGCACTCCACCGTGCCGCGCCCCTGGTTGTTCTGCACATCCCAAATGATCACCTCCACCGTGTGCGGCCCCGGTGACAGGCCCTCCAGCGGATAGCGAATTGTTCCCCGCTGGTACGTGTCCAGGTCAGACGTATAATAGGAGTTCAGGGTGATGGCCGCGGCCCAATCCCCGTCGATGACCGCCTTCATTTGGTGGCCAATGCCTGAGCCTGCGGAATTGATGCCGCCGGCATCGAACGCGCGCACCACCAACATCGGATCCGCACCTGCCAAGCCACCGCTCACGAACAGCGTGTCGTTCAGGTAAACGTCCACCTGCGGGGGAGTCACGTCCAACTCGAAGTCGGCGTTCACCCCCCCGATGAGCCACTCCTCCGAACTGCCGTGCGCATCCTCGCCGGTCTCCAAATCGAGCGCGTAACAGCTCACACGCCCCGCCCCCCAAGCGTAATCGATGTCACGCGGCACCACGAAAGCGAAGTCAAACACCCCGTTCACTACACTCACCTCGCCCTGGTGGATGACGTTTCGGAACACCGTGTATTCGAAAGGTGCATTGCCGCCGTCGTTGTTCAGGGTGGTCACCGTGCTGCGCTTGTCGAACACCCGGATGGTCGCCTTGCCGTTGAACCCCGTCAAGGTATCTCCCGAGGCATCCGCCACAAATCCACGGCCATCGAACCGCTCGAGCGCCCGAACCGAATCCGGCAACTCGCTCAAAACGACTTGGTGTTCCGGGTATGCAAGCCGCATCGCTGCGTCGCCGAGGAGGGTGAAGTTCCGCTTGTTGGAGACGTTGGACACTTGGGGGTCGTTCTTCGTCAGCCGGCCGATGTCGGCCAGCCGCAGATCCGCTTCCTCGGCATCTTCCAACGCCACCGCGTAAAACGCGCGGTTCAGCTCTTGGTTCGCACTGCTGAACACCACCCGCGTGGTCGTCATCATGCCGACCGCCCCACCGTCGGGGTTGAGCACCATGAGCTCGCCCGCACTCTCCACCTCGGGATCGTCGAACCGCGCCAGTTCGCAGGTGGCCGTCATGAACAAAGGCATGCGGTAGGCGTTCGACCAGTCCCGGATCATCGAAGTGTTCAGCACCCGCTCGTGAGCCCAGCCCCGCTCGCCCCCGTGACCGATGTAGTTGATGATGAGCGCACCTTCCTCCACCCGCCGGTCAATGGCCGCCGCGGCATCGGGGTAGCGCTCTCCGCCCGGCGTGCTCAGCTGCGGGTAAGCGTCGAAATAAATTTTGTCCACATCGTATTCTGGGTGCTGCAAGGCCAAATCATCGGCATGCTCCTCGCTGTTCATCATGTGGGAGAGTTCCGTCGGCGAACCGCTCCCGTCCATGTCGTCGCTGACAAAGGTGAGCCGGTTCCGCCACGCCCCCTTCTCCGGTGCGGACGCATCGAGGCCACAACTTCCGCTTGCCGGCGGTGGGGCCGCCCCGGCATAGCGTTCGAGTTTGGCCACGAAATCCAGGGCCTCTTCCGCACTCGAACACGGAATCCGCCCGATGCCGATGGCCATCTTGTCGCCGATGTGTTCGCCCATGCCCGGCTCCAGGAAACCGAAGTAGTCGTCGCTGACGTAGCTGCTCGTAGGACTCAAGGAATTGGCACTTTGGTAGGTGATGATGTAGGGGCTATTCGCCAAACCGCCCCGGTTCGCAAATGTGCCGTCCCCCATCAACTGCAGGAACCGCGGACCCTCCTCTCCTGCTGCCACCGCCCGGTCCCGCAGCATCATCATGAGCATCTTCAGGGCCGTCGGGTCAGCTTGTCCGCTCGAAAATTCATTGAACACCTGTTGTTGGAAAGCCACCCCGACCAGCAGGCCTTCGTCCGCCCGCAAGGCCGCCCATCGTTCCGCCGCCTCCGCAAACTCCGGCCGGGTGACCAGCACGCCGTCCAACCCCGACCAGCCGTGGAGGTTGCTCGGCGCCAAAGCGCCCCGCACATCGGGCTCCACGAACCCGTAATCGGGCATCGCTACGAAGCGGCGCATCACATCGCGCGGCGCATCGAACCGCACCACGCCATCGCCTGATGTCAAAGCCATGCGCCGGGGCTGAACGGGGTCGGTGATGTCCCAAACCGCCGCCAACTGCCCGGCATTGGCCACCTCATATCGCGCCCAACCCGCCCCCGGTTCCACGCCCCAAAACTCCTCCACCGCTCCTGCAAACCGCAGTTCCTTCAGCTGCTCCAACCGAATGAAGTCCAACCACCCTTTGGCATCCGCATTCAATCGGTCAAACGAAATCGCCACCTCCACGCGGGCGGTGGCTCCACTCCCGGTCACCAAATCGCCCTCCCAGGTCGACGAGGCCAGGTTGGCCACGTTTGCGGTGGAAGAAGTCGATGTCGCGTTGGGCACGAGGGTGCCCGCTTGGTCCCCCACGAGCACCTCGAACGGGCTGACCCCACCAATCGAGCGGCCGATGACCTCCACCCGCACACGTCCCGGCTCCGGCAAGGCATGGGGCACCGGAAAGGTGAACACGCGGTCTTCCACGAGTCCGAACTCCTCCCCGTACCATTCCCGACCGGATCGGTTGGGGCTGTTGAACTCCTGTTCGTGGAAGGCCACGTGCCAGGTCGATGTGACCACGGTGTCGGGCGATGCACCCGCCGGCAGGGCGGGACCGTCGGTGAGCCGCGCGCCAACCCGCCCGGGGGCATCGTCGATGCGTACGAAATAATAAGCCGAGTCACTGTACGGGTTGCGCAGGTGCGTGAACCCGCCTTGCACCGTATCGTAGGCGATGGTGTGGGGGCCTTCAGCCCAAAACAAGTACTCGCCCTCCTCCGCCGTTACCGCTCCCTCATCGCCGCGCCACTCCAGCGCCACCGTGGCCGGATCCAACGGCCTCTCCACATCGTTCTCCATCGGGAGCAAATGCCCGCCGTTTCCAAACACCGTCACGGCCTCCCGCGGCACCTCCCCCGCATCGACCCCGATGGCTTGCCAGAATGAACTGCCAAGCCGACAAACCCCGCTCGCCGGCACCGCAATACGGTACAGGCTCCCCTCGCTCAGCACCGAAACTTCAGGCCAATCCCGCGTGCGCTCGGCAACGCCCTCCGCGTCCAGCGGGGACTCGCCGAAATGCGCGGTGAAGCCGACCAAACGCTCGGCCTGGGCCGTGGTAGGATTCCAGCGCAGCAAGGGGCCGGAGAGTTGGACGACTTGGTGAAGGCAGCGGGTGGAAGCGCCTGGCCAGCCGTCGATTCGGAGGGGCGAGGTGCGCCACCAGGTGCTGAGTTGTTCCAGCGCGTGGGACGAGGTGCCGGGGGCTGGCGACCATTCAGCTTCGAAAGTCAGGAGGATGGCGTCGGACCAAGGACGATCCGTGGCCCACTCCCAAACGCCATGCGGCACGCCGTTCAACTCGAAGCCCTCGCGGGGGCCATCGGCCGACCAGTGCACGGTGGCGGTGGCCTCGACGGTTGGATTCGGGGTTTGGCCTGTAACCCACGTGGACGCCCACGCGAGCAAGCAAAGGGAAGGAAGGACCTTCGAAATCTTCATGGCGCGAAGTTCAGCATTTTCGGTTATGCAACACCGAGGGCTTAACGCGCGTTTATTGTGTATCGTGCCTTGCGAGTGATGAAAATCCCCGAAACACCTGTGAAAAAAATGCGCCGCCTTTCATTTTTCTGTATAATTGTGGATTCATTGGTCAAACCTGCGATGAAGTACCGATTCACATTCCACGCGTATATCCTGTTCGGCGGGCTCTTTCTGCTGGGTTTGGGAGTGTTTGCGCCCCAAAGCGCGCGCGCCCAAGACCCCGAGTTCACCCAGTATTATGCGAACCCCCTCTACCTGAACCCCGCCTTTGCGGGCTCAGAACGCTGCCCCCGGCTCACCATGTCCTACCGGAATCAGTGGCCTGCCATGAGCGGCAACTTCGTGACCACGGCAGCGTCCTACGACCAGCACGTCGAGTCCATTCAAGGGGGATTGGGCCTCATCGTGCTGAATGATCAAGCCGGCCAAGGCACCCTGACCACCACGACGGTGAGCGGGATTTACAGCTACCAGCAAGCCATCACCCGGAAGTTCTCTATCAAAGCCGCCCTGCAAGTCGGGTACATGCAGAAAGCCTTGGATTGGGGTCGTTTGACCTTCGGTGACATGATCGATCCGCGGCGCGGATTCATTTACGAGACGCAAGACATTCCGCGGGGGGAAACGGTAAAGGCCGTCGACTTCAGCACAGGGTTGATCGGTTTCAGCGACAAATACTACTTCGGACTCGCGGTACACCACTTGAACGAGCCCAACGAGTCGTTGGTCATCGGAACCAGCCGGTTGCCCATGAAGTACACCATCCACGGAGGAGCCGTCCTGCCATTGCAGCGGAGTGTGAAAGGAGTGGAAGCGACGATTTCGCCGAACTTCCTGCTCCGTCAGCAAGGGGAATTCCGGCAGTTGAACCTCGGGGTCTATGTGAAGAAAGGTCCGTTGGTAGGGGGCGTTTGGTACCGCGGCATTTTGTTCACGGACTACCGGGACGCTTTCATCGCTACGGTGGGCATTGAGTCCGACGTCATCCGATTTGGCTACAGCTACGACATCACGGTTTCAGAGCTCACCCCCGCAACGGGCGGAGCCCACGAAATCAGCATGACCATCCAATTCGACTGCCGCAACAAGCGCTCGAAGTTCCGGGCAATAAAATGCCCCGCGTTCTAGTTTTCCTTACACGACGCGCTGAAAGCAACCCTGTGCAAGGACTTTACGTAAGCATGTCATTGACGCAAGAAAAGAAACCCCTCCTCACATGACTTGGAAACCCACTTCCCCCCTCATGCTCGCAGCAGCATTCACGGCATTCGCATTGAGCGGCTGCGTGAAAGAGCGCTCTGGAGCCACGGGTTGGGCGTACAACGACCCATCCAACGGCGGCTTTGAGAAGAGCTTCGCCCCGGAACAGCAAACCGGACCGGGCTTGGTCTTCATTCAAGGTGGAACGTTCACCATGGGACAGGTCGAAGATGACCTGATGTTTTCCTGGGACAACATGCCCCGCCGGGTGACCGTCTCTTCGTTTTATATGGACGAAACGGAAGTGACCAATGGTTTTTGGCTGGAGTACATGTATTGGTTGCAGCGCATTTACGGCAGCTCGTACCCGGAGATTGTCGACCGCGCCTTGCCCGATACGGCATCGTGGCGGGACAAGCTCGGCTACAACGAGAACTACGTGAATTACTACTTGCGCCACCCCTCCTACCGTGAATACCCGGTGGTTGGTGTTTCGTGGGTGCAAGCGAATGATTTCTGCAAGTGGCGGTCCGACCGGGTGAACGAGCAAATTTTGGTACGTGAAGGCATCATTGCTCACAACCCGCTGGGCCAAATCGATGACGAGCACTTCACCACGGAAAGCTACTTGAGCTTCCAGTACGTCCCTGAAGCCGGTGACCGCGGTGCGATGATTGATTTCAACCCGAATTCGGGTGGTACCCGTGCTGTGCGCATGACCGACGGCATCTTGCTGCCCAATTACCGCCTGCCTACCGAGGCGGAATGGGAATACGCAGCCCTCGCCCTCATCGGCAACAGCAACGAGGAATTGATTTCCGATCGCCGCACCTACCCTTGGAACGGCCACTACACGCGGAACGACAACACGCGTCAATCTCGTGTGCCGGGCGCTCCCAAGCGTTACACCGGCGACATGAACGCCAACTTCGTTCGCGGACGCGGTGATTACATGGGGGTCGCAGGGCGTTCAGCCAACGGCGGCACGTCCTTGAACGACAACGCCGACATCACCGCTCCTGTCAGGGCTTATGCACCGAACGATTACGGCCTCTACAACATGGCCGGTAACGTGAGCGAATGGTGCATGGACGTGTACCGCCCATTGAACCACATGGATGCAGCAGAATTCCGTCCATTCCGGGGGAACGTTTACGAAACGAAGGTGCTCGATGCGGAAGGAAACGTATACGACAAGTACGACTACGTGGTCTACGACATCGACCAAATCGAGGAGGACATCATCGCCTATCAAAAGCAGGCAGCCGCATCCTTGAACGACGAGGACCGCAACTTGATTGATAACGTGTTGACGGCCATCGACAACGCGCAAGAAGAAATCAAGGTGAAGCGGGAAGAGGAAGGCAACTTGATGATGGAAGACGCGTTGCGGGACTTCATCGAAGGCAGCGAAGCGTGGATTGCAGCGGATTTGCGCAAGTTCTTCTCGGAAAACATTTTGGCCTTGCCCGGTAAGCTGCGCTACCGTCGCGAAACCGCAGAGGAAAACCTCGACCGCGACAATTACCGCGTGGCGGATAACATCGACTACCTCGACGGGGATGTGCAATCGTCGTTGCTCTACAGCCGCCCGATGGAAGCCGAAGGCAACGAGAGCCGGATGTACAACTACGGCGAAACCTCGCTCATCACGAACGAATCGCGGGTGTACAAAGGCGGTGGATGGGACGACCGGATTTACTGGATCAGCCCAGGAAGCCGGCGTTACTTGGATCAGAACAAGAGTTCGGCCAGCATCGGATTCCGGTGCGCCATGGACCGCGTTGGCAGCCCCGCCGGTTTGTGATCCACGGCCCAGGCCTCATAATCTTTGTAAACGCCCCGCGTCTTCGGACGGCGGGGCGTTTTCTTTGTGAACATGGGAACACAAGCGCACTCCACCGACGAATTGTTGCGGCTGTTCGATGCCGGTCATGGCATCTGTACCGATAGCCGGAAGGTGCAACCGGGTGACCTCTACTTCGCTTTGAAGGGAGAGCGGTTTGATGGGAACGCTTATGCGCAAGCCGCCTTGGATGCCGGGGCGGTGAAGGCCGTGGTGGACGACGAGGCGCTGCGCGGAGGGGCGGGAATGGTGTGGGTGGAAGATGGGTTGCAGGCGTTGCAGGATTTGGCCCGAGCGCATCGCCGGCGGATGACGGGGACGGTCATCGGGCTCACCGGGTCGAACGGCAAGACGACGACGAAGGAACTGCTGTACAGCGTGCTGAGTCAGCGGTTTCGGACGCATGCGACGCAGGGCAACCTGAACAACCACATCGGGGTGCCGTTGACGCTGCTCAGCATGCCGCTGGATACGGAGGTGGCCATTGTGGAAATGGGGGCGAATCACGTGGGGGAGATCCGGGAGCTGGCGGAGATTGCGGAGCCGGATTTGGGGCTGATCACGAACATCGGACTGGCGCATTTGGAGGGGTTTGGTGGGCCGGAGGGCGTGAAGCGCGGGAAGCGGGAGTTGTTTGAGTTCATCGCTCGGCGGCCGGAGGGCCGCGTGTTCGTGCACGCGGGCCAGCCGGTGCTGCTGGAGGTTTCGGAAGGCCAAACCCGAACGCTGTTTGGCACCCCCGAGCACCTGCCCCATGCCACCGGCCTGAGCGACCTCCCTCCCGACTGGGACGCGCCCTCTGCCTTCCTGCTGCACACGCCGCTCGGGACGACCGGGCCACATGCCCTCCACATGGACGGCGGGTACAACCTCGACAACGCGCTCGCCGCCCTCACCGTCGGCGCCCACCTCGGCGTGACCTGGGCCGAAGGTCTTGCTGGCATCGCCTCGTACCGCCCCACGAACAACCGGTCGCAATGGGTGGTAACGCCCCACAACCGGGTACTGCTGGACGCCTACAACGCCAATCCGTCTTCCATGGAATCGGCCCTTCGGAACTTCGCTGCACAACAGCACCACGCCCCGCTCGTCATCCTCGGTGACATGGCCGAGTTGGGCGAATACACCGCGGCAGAACACCGGCGCATCTTGGACTTGGCGCTCGAACTGGGGCTGGAGGCGTGGACGGTGGGGCCGGCGTTTGCAGCGTTGGAGCGAACGGACGACGGTTTGAGCTTTGACGGCCCGGAGGCGCTGATGGAAGCCCTCGACAGCGCCGGGGTCAGCAGCCGGACCGTCTTGCTGAAAGGGTCGCGCTCGGTGCAACTTGAAGTGGCCTTGCCCCTGCTGTGACCCGCGCCGCGCGTATCTTTGCAGACTCAAAACCTTGACCGATGGATTTTCTGAGCGAATTGGAATGGCGCGGCATGTTGCACGACATGATGCCGGGATTGAAGGAGCAACTGGAAAATGGCAGCACGGCCGGCTACGTGGGCTTTGACCCCACGGCGGACTCGCTGCACATCGGCAACCTCGTGCCCGTCATGCTGCTCGTCCATTGGCAGCGCGCGGGACACAAGCCCATTGCGTTGGTGGGAGGTGCGACGGGGATGGTCGGGGATCCGAGCGGCAAGACGGCGGAGCGGCAGTTGCTGGATTTGGACACGCTGCAGCGGAATTTGGCCGGACAACAAGCCCAGCTCGAGAAATTCCTGGACTTCACCGGCGCCAATGCGGCCGAGGTGGTCAACAACAACGACTGGTTCAAGGAATGGCATTTCCTCGACTTCATCCGCGAAGTGGGCAAGCACATCACCGTCAATTACATGATGGCGAAGGACAGCGTAAAGAACCG
This sequence comes from Flavobacteriales bacterium, assembly GCA_023264155.1. GTDB lineage: Bacteria > Bacteroidota > Bacteroidia > Flavobacteriales_D > Sanyastnellaceae > JALQTD01. Next base: position 34,150 of record JALQTD010000007.1, read on the forward strand.
CCTCGAGTCGGGCATGAGCTTCACGGAGTTCTCCTACCAGCTGGTGCAGGGCTACGATTTCTACCACCTTTGGAAGGAGAAGCAATGCTTGGTACAAATGGGCGGTAGCGACCAATGGGGGAACATCACCACCGGTACCGAGCTCATCCGGCGCATGGGCGGCGGACAGGCCTTCGCGGTGACTGCACCGCTCATCAAGAAGGCGGATGGATCGAAGTTTGGCAAGAGCGAGGGCGGCAACATTTGGCTCGACAAGCAACGCACCTCGGCTTACCAATTCTACCAATACTGGATCAATGCCGCTGACGAGGACGCCGCCCGCTACCTGCGCATTTTCACGTTGAAAACCCGTGAGGAAATCGAGGCCATCGAAGCGGAACACGCCGAAAACCCAGGTGGACGCGCCATGCAAAAGGCGTTGGCCGCAGACGTGACCACGCGCGTGCACAGTGCGGAAGACCTTGAAACGGCGCTTGCAGCCTCTGAAATTCTGTTCGGCAAAAGCACGAAAGCCAACCTGACCGCCCTGCCAGAGAGCGAATTCCTGAGCGTGTTCTCCGGTGTGCCACAAGCGACCGTTCCGGCTACGGCCCTCTCTGGAGGCGTCTCTGTCATCGACCTGCTC
>JALQTD010000080.1 GCA_023264155.1 Flavobacteriales bacterium
TGTTGTCGACTCCTCCGGAAATGCGGGCGTAGGGGACCATCAGGCCTTTGAACAGTTGGAGGTTCGCCTCGGCGACGGGAAAGACCTGGAACGGGCGGGTTCCCCGCGCGTCCACCACGATGGCTGCGCCCAAGGTGGAGCGGAGGGCACCGGCCTGCTTGCTGACTTGGGGTTGGACGTGGACAAGGACCTGGCGTGCAGATGCCGTGGAATCGATGCGGTGTGCATTGAACACCCCATCCCAGAGCAGCTCCATTTCGAGCCCATCGCGGAAGGTACCTGTGCGACCATCCGTGAGCACGCTGTGCTCGGTTACCGTGCCGGTGTTCCAAAGGTGGCGGTAAGCCAGTCCCGCTGTGGTTTGCCAATCCGCGCTGTCTTTTCGGGTGGATTCCGAACGCACACCTACGCCCCAACGGCCGTACCGTTCACGCAAAGCTGTTTCCGCATCGACAGGGACCACCACGCCTGAATCCAAACCGAGGTAGCTGAGGCCTTGTTGCGCCACAAAACCGTCAAAGGTGAGGGTTTCCCGTTTCCAAAACCGCTTCGCCCACGCCGAGAGTTCGCTGTTGCTGAACCGTTGCGGAATCGAATCGGCGACGTCAAACCCGCCGTTGGAAGAGCGGTGTTGGCCGTGCACACCCCAGCTCGATTTGCGCGACCGGACATCGGTGTACGCCAACTCAGCCACCGGACTGGCATACATCCCAAACCCGAGCCGGGCGTAGCCCTTGTACAGCAACGGCAGCGGGGTGCTGACGTCCACGCGTTTGGCCTCGACGCGCTCGAATTCGGGGGCCACGATCATCCGTTTCGGCAGCAACTCGTAGTTGAAGACGGGCTTGTCGACCCCCATGTCGCGGATGCTGGGCCAAACCAGGAGCTTGTGCGCATCCTGCAGCAGCATTTCCCGGTTCCCAACGAAGGTCACGTCCAGGTCCAAGGTGTCCGACTGGGCACAAGCAGGCGCAGCCCACCCCGCGATCAACAACGAAAGGCCCGCCCAGCTGCGGCGCACCGCGGTTGCAGAGGGGAAAGGGGATGTCAGGTTACTCATCGTTCAGGCGTCGTTAAGGTGTCCGGCGCAAGCTCCGTTTCGGCTTGCGCATCTTCTGCTGATTGGATGTCTGCGAGCACTTCTTGAGCGGCAGCCACCACCCAATCAACCGCGACATGATCCACAATTTGTTGGGCTGTGGCGCGGGCTTGGAAGTAGTCTTCCATCCCCAAGTACACGCGCGCTAACAGAATACCTCCCTTGAATTTCCACTCCTCGTAGGCGGCAAACCCATCAATGAGTTCAAAGATTTCCAGCTCTGCCGTTTCGTAGGCGCCTTCCTCGAAAGCGATCTGGGCGAGCAGGAACTTGCATTCTGCCCCGCGCGCCCCGCCAAAGGCCGCCACCGATTCCAAATCCGGTCGAGCCGTGGCCCATTCCCGGGCATCGAAACGCAGCTTGGCCCGCCAGTAGTGGGCGGTCCGCCGGATGTCGTCGGGCGTCCCTGCATCCGCGATGACCTGGTCGGCATAGGCTAGGGCAGCATCCGACTCGTTCAGGAGGTAATGGCACCGCATCAACCCGATGCGCGCTTCAAGCAAGTTGTCTTGGAGGACACTGACGGCCTCGAGGGTCCGGTAGTACCCTTTGGCCCCCTCGATGTCCTGGGCCTTCCAGGCAATGCTCGCAGCGGCCAGTGCGCTCAGTTCCGTGAAGTCGTTCGTCGGCTGGGTCAGCACGTAATCGAAGGCCTGCCGGGCTTCGGTGGGCTGCTCGAGGTCGAGGGCGCATTGGCCGCGGAAGTATTGTGCCTCCGTAACGTGCCGTCCTTCCGGGTATTGCCGGATGTATTCGTTGAGCCGGATGAGCGCTTTTGGGCAGTCTTTGTCCAAGGCCAAACCCAGCGCCGCTTCAAACAACCGGTCCTCGATTTCCGCCCCATCGAGCCCCACTCCCGAGGGCAGGTCGTCGAGCAGGCCGCGCTCGATCAGCAGGGGCTCGAGGACGTTGAAGGCATCGGCTGCGATGGGGTCGTTTCCGTATTGCGTCCGGATTTGGTCCCACAACCCGAGGACGTCTTCGTTCCGCCCTTGCTTGTAGCCGACGAGGCAGAGGTCGACCAAGGCGTATTTCGTTTTCGGTGATTGCGGGAAGTGCTGCAGCAGCGTTTCGAGCTGCAGGCGCGCGGCGTCGAGCTGGTCGAGTTCGATGTGGGAGCGGCCGGCTTCGTAATGCGCTTCGGGGAGGTAGCTCGAGGTGGGGTGCTGGGCGATCAGGCTTTCGAGCTCGGAGATTTGGCCTGCTAAATCGTCCATGTAGCCCAAACACAATGCCCGCTGAAACCGCGCGTAATCCGCCGATTCCCCCTGCGCGGTGATGACGGTCAGGTACGCTTCTGCCGCCTGCTCAAACGACTTGTTGGAGTAAAAGCAATCCCCCGTGCGCAGCGTCGCGTCCAAGGTCCGCTTGGCGTCATCGCCGCGATCAATCTTCAAGTACGACCGAAAAGCGCTCAGCGCATCGACGTACAGCTTGCGCTTGAACAGCGCATAGCCCCGGGCATATTCAGCGTCGTCGTAGTAATCGCTGTTGAAAGCGCCGGACGAGGAATGGAACGCTGCATAGTGGCTGGTGGCCTCGGCGTAGCGCTTGAGGAAGTACCGCAATTCCCCTTGCCAAAAATGCGATTCCGCTGCCAATTGCGCATCCACGGGATACGTCCGAACGTCCTCAAAATACCGGTCCGCTTCCGCATACTTGTTCGCACGGAACAATTCCACACCGCGGTTGTAGGCCAGCAACTGGTAGGCCCGCTTCACCCGCGCGTTCTTCTCCTCGATGCGGTTCAGGGCTTGCAAAGCACGCGTGTAATCCTTCGACGTCATGTACACCTCGAGGAGGAAGGCATAGGCCTCGTCGCGGCGGTTTGAATTCGGGAACTCGTCGAGGTAGCGTTCGAAGGCCGTGATGGCGTCATCCAGCGGGTTGTACGACAGCTCAAAGGCGAGCTTCGCATGGCTGAACAGCGCGTCTTCCTTGATTTGCGGATCGTGATCGAGGAGGGAGGCCTGGCGAAACGCCGTTCGTGCCTTGTCCTTGTCACCAAGCTCGAGGTAGGCATTGGCCATGTGATAGAGCGCGTTTTGGGCCAATTCATCCTCCTCCCGCGTCACCAAGCTGAAGGCATTCAGCGCACCGCGCCATTCCTTCGCTTTCAAGCGTACGAAGCCCATCTGATAGGCCAAATCCCGCGTCCTTTCCGCCCCGCGCGTCGCCTTCCATGCCATCTCCAAATGGGGCAGCGCCTCCTCAAACCGCTGCTTCCTGTACAAGGCGTCGCCCAGCAACCTCGCCACCTCGGCCTGCTTCCGCTCATTCAGCGGCGAGCCTTCCTCAAACAGCTTCGGCGCATACCCGATCAAGTCCTCATACCGCTCGGTTTCATGCAGCAATTGCGCAATGTAAATCGGCACCAAATCCGCAAAATCCTCCTTGTCCGCCAAGGACTGAAAGCCCTCGAGCGCTACTTGCGGTTGCTCCCGTGAGTAAGCAATGTGCGAGAAATAGTAGCGGGCCGCGTCCCGGTACGGCCCTTCCGCCTCAGCCACCTCGAACAAATCCACCCGCGCGGCATCCAAATCCTCTTCCTCAAACAAGGCATGCCCCCGCTTGAATTTCAACTCCAACCGCTCTGCGGGCTTCAGTTTCCGTTCATTGACTTGGGCGAACGCCGCAATGACTTCGTCCCAATCCCGCCGCGAATAGTACAAATCGGCCAATTCCCAATGCGCCGATTCCGCATACGGGCTGTCCGGAAACGTCTCCACGAACGTACCGATGAGGTGGTCGGCGTTCGGGTGGTACAAATACACCGCACACAAGGCCCGCTTGTACAGGGCTTCGATGTGCTGATCGGAACCGATGCCATCAGGCCCGAGGGATTGCAGAAACTGCTCATAGCCAAACAAGGCCAGGGCATATTTCTCTTTGCGGAATGCGTCTTGTGTGGCGCCCCAATCCAATCGTTCATTGGACTCACCGAGGGAGAGTTGGCTTGCGGCGGGTTGGGCCCCGCTCACGGCAAGGAACAACAGGCACAGGAGACTGACGCGAACGGAGTTATGCATGCAACGAAATTAACTTCAGGCTTCACTGGGAAGCGGCTGAAAGGAACGAAGTTCTCAACGCTTCCCTGTGCTTATTTCATGCGCGTTTATCGTCATTTAACAACCGCGCGATTTGTGCACAAAACCGCTGCTGTTTGCACCCTTTGAGCAAGGGGATGTGGTTCAATCGGTGAACACAAACTCGGTGCGTCGGTTCGCCGCCCTCCCGGCCTCGTTGTCGTTGCTCGCCTTGGGACGGGAGGGGCCAAACCCTTGCGCTGCAAGCCGGTTAGCGGGGATGCCGCGTGCCACCAAAAAATCCATCACGGATTGGGCACGTTCCTCGGAAAGCTGCTGGTTCGTGGCTGCGGAACCGACATTGTCTGTGTGTCCGTGGATGGCCACGTTGACATCGGGGTGGCGTTGCAAGTAGTCCGCGAACGCCTTGAGCAGTGCTTGCGAGGTGGCGTCGAGTTCGGAACGGTTGGTTCCGTAGGTGATGTCCCGCATTTCATAAGCCGTGCCGGTTGCGATGGGCTGCGCCCGCAGTTGCAGTGTGGCGGATGCTCGGGAAGACGCGATTGCGGGGGGTGGGGCGACCAACAAGGCATCGAAGGAAGTGGATGGTCCCTCGGTGAACACGACCACCGGTTCTTCTTCCGTTAACTCGTAAGCCCGCGCGAAGGTGCCGTCGTCTTGGTTGATCTCCAAAAATTCCCGCTCATTGGTGGCCGTGTTCAACAAACCGACGCGGGCCGTGGTGTCGGGCAACCCTTGGGCATCCAACAACGCACCGCGAATGATGGTGACCTCGGCCGCCCGGTGTGGGGGCGGCAACATCAGTCCCAAAATGTCCAGCCCCCTCGTACCGGTGCGCCGGCTGCCGAGGTAGGCTTGCCTCCCATCAGCCGCAACGACCAGCCCGTGCTCGTCTCCTACCGTATTCAGCGGCGATCCGACGTTCACCGGAGTCCCCCACGTGCCATCCGCACCCAAGCGGCTGTACCAAATGTCGTAACCTCCTCCGCCGGGCTTGCGGTCGCTCGAGAAGTAAAGCGTTTTCCCATCCGGGTGCAAGAAAGGGCTCTTCTCGTTGGCAGCCGTGTTCAATTCGGGCAAGGACTCTGCCGGCAACCAACTTCCGTCATCCCGCCGCCTTGCCACCATCAGGTCCATGGTGGGGTTCCCGTCTGCATCGGGAATGGAGCCGGCTTTGACGGCTGAAAAGAAGAGCGACTGGCCATCGGCAGCCAAGGCGGGTTGCGCCTCCCAACCGTCAGGAGAATTGACCGCAGCAGGAAGGGGCATGAGGTCCCCCCATTCGTAGGCGAATCCCCCGGCTGCTGTGCGGCCGACCACCTCATATTTGACCCCGAAAATGTCGATGTTCTCCGGATTGGATGGCACCGGGTTCGAGGCGGCGATGTAAAGTTCCCGGTTGTCCACCGAGATGCTCGCTCCGCCGTAGCGGCTCCCGTCATTGAACGGATAGGCCAAATCCTCTGGCAGCATGAAGTCAACAGCGCCGGCCTCGCGGTGCGACCACTGAAACCGTTCGACGACCTGCGAGATCACATCGCCTTTGGGCTTGACGCGTTCTGCGTGGGTCAAGAACAGGAGGGAGCCGTCGGGTGAGAGGGCGGGAAGGTACTCGTCCGAAGGGGTGTTGACGCCTTGCACGGGGATGAGTTCCATTTGGTCTTCATACGCGTGAAAAGCTTCCATGAAAACGAGCTCGTCCATCACGGCGCGCACGTCTTCAGCTTGGCGGTCGAACCGCTTGCCCAGCCGGTCCTCTTCGGGAAACTCAAGAAACTGCGTAAACCGTTCGATGGCCATGCTCGCATCCCCATTTGCATAGGCAATGGCCCCCAGTTCGTACCAAGGTTCGGCATGAAAATCAGGGCAATCTTCGACCAAAGCAGTCAACGCTTCTTCGGCGGAGTGGGAGGAAGCCGCACCCCGCTTGAACAGGGAAAAGTGCAAGTGGCCGAGTGCTTGAAGGCAGGCGTAACACTGGGGGTCATTCTCCCAAGCATCTTCCAAGATGCTGATGCGCTTTTCGGCATCATAGCGGCCGGCATCGGCAGCTTTCTCGAGGGCTTTCTCGGATTTCGAGGAAGAAAAGGGAGGGCAGTCCTCGGTTTGGGCCCGGGCAACTCCAGGCAACAGCCACAAGGCGATGCAAGCAGCGAGCAAACGGTTCATGGTCAAGCGGCCTGTTCTTCTCCTTCGGTGTGAGCGATGATGGTGGACACGGCTCCGTCTCCCGTCACATTGACCACCGTCCGGCACATGTCCAGGATGCGGTCCACAGGGAAGATGAGGGCAATCCAGGCGGGGTTCAATCCCACGCTTTCCAACACGATGATCATCAAGACCAATCCCGCACTCGGCACGGCGGCCGCGCCGATGGAGGCCAACGTGGCGGTCAAGACGATAACGGCTTGCTGTGCGATCGAAAGGTCGACCAAGTGAAATTGCGCAAGGGCCACCACGGCAACGGCTTGGTAGAGGCTCGTGCCGTCCATGTTCACCGTGGCCCCGATGGGCAATACGAAGCTGCTCGTGCGGGTGCTCACGCCGAGGTTGTTGTGGACGCAGTCCATGGTGACGGGGAGGGTGGCCACGGAGCTCGAAGTGGAAAAGGCCGTGATTTGGGCGTCGCGCATGCCTTTGAGGAACCCGCGGAAGGGGACGCGCTTCACAATGAGGGAGACCAGGGTGGGGTAGACCAAAAACGCCATGATGGCAAGCCCGATGACCACCACCAAGCTGTACCGGAGGAGGAAACTCAGGAGCTGTTGGAACAGTTCGGGGTCGGTTCCTGCGGCTTTCACGATTTGGCCAGCCATCAGCGCAAAGACGAAAACGGGCATGGCCTTCATGACCACCCAGACCATGCGGACGAACACCTCATTCAAGCTGTCCACCGCGCGAATCAGCGGGGACTTTTTTTCCTCCGGCAGGCCGACCAGCACCATGCCGAAGAACACGGCGAAGAAGATGATTTGCAACATGCTCATGGAAGTGAGGCTGGCGAAGATGTTCACGGGGACCACATCCACCAGGGGCTGCAAGGGGCCTGCGCTTTGCGTGGTGCTGGCTTTGCTCAGCTTGTCCTCGACCCAGGCGTTGGTGCGGGCGGTTTCGGAAGCGATTTGGGCTGTGAGCTCGGCCCGCGTGGGGTCGGTGGCGTAGTGGAGGTCGTCGAGGACTTCGATGCCGTTGGCGTCCCGCCAGAGTTCGTAGCGGATGCGGTTGGCTTCGAGGAGTTCTGGGGCCGTGGCGGCGCCCGGACGGATGAGGTTGACGAGGACGAGGCCGACCAGGACGGCAAAGGCGGTGGTGAGCAGGTAGGTCAGCAGGGTTTTGGCGCCCATGCGGCCCAACTTCTTCACGTCTCCCAAACTCGTGACCCCGGAAATGATGCTGAACAGCACGAGCGGCACCGCAATCAGTTTCAAGAGGTTGATGAAAATGTCACCAAACGGCTTGATGTAATCCAATGTGAATGCGTTCCAGCCCATGGTCACGCTGAGCCACGCGTACACAACGCCCACGACCAAGCCGATGATGACTTGCCAATGCAATGCAATTCCCTTCATGCCGGAAAGGTACTACGCAGGGCACTCGCCCACCAAGCAGAATTGACGGCCGTGGGGGCTGGGTTTACCGGCGCAGCTGATCGAGTCGGGCGGGCGGAGCGAGCCAAGCATCGACCAAGGTCAGGGCCACCATGGCTTCGACGATGGGCACCGCGCGTGGCAGGACGCACGGGTCGTGGCGCCCTTTGGCCTCGAGGACAGTGGCCTCGCCAGCTGGAGTGACCGACTGCTGCGGGTGTTGGATGGTGGCCGTCGGCTTGAATCCGAGGCGGATGACGATGGGCATACCATTCGAAATGCCGCCTTGGATGCCTCCGCTGCGGTTGGATGCCGTGGTGATCTGTCCAGAGGAATCGGTGGTGAAGGCATCGTTGTGTGCCGAGCCGGTGGCGAAGGTTCCGTCCATGCCGGATCCTATTTCCATGAACTTCACGGCGGGAAGGCTCCAAAGGGCCGCGGCCAGCTGGGCTTGGAGTTTGTCGAATACAGGCGAACCCCAGCCCGCCGGCACCCCTTCCGCGACCACGACGACCGCCCCGCCGAGGGAATCGCCTTGCCGGGCGGCCTCGAGGATGGCTGCGTTCATTTGAGCCGCCACGTCCTCGTCAGGGCAACGGACAGGGGTTGCGTCGACGGCTGTGCGTTCGTAGAGACGTGGGGGAGCGTTGAGCGCCACCGCTGCCACGCGCTCGACGTAGGCCGTGATGCGGACGGGGAGGTGGGCGAGCAGTTGTTCGGCAACCGCTCCTGCGACCACGCGGCAGGCCGTTTCGCGGGCACTGGCCCTGCCGCCGCCCCGTGGGTCACGCAAGCCGTAGCGCGCGTCGTAGGTGAAGTCGGCGTGGCTGGGCCGGTAGGCCGATTTCATGGCGTCGTAGTCCTGGGGGCGGGCGTCCTCGTTGCGGAGGAGGAAGGCGAGGGGCGTGCCGGTGGTTTGGCCTTCATACAAGCCGCTCAGGAATTCCACCCGATCCGACTCCTTCCGCGCGGTGGTCAACGCCGACTGCCCCGGCCGCCGGCGATCCAACGCCGACTGCACGGCTGCCACGTCCAAGCGCAGGCCCGCCGGACACCCATCGATCACGCCCCCAATCGCCGGGCCATGCGACTCCCCGAAGGTCGTCACCCGGAAATGCTCACCAAACGTATTCGCCGCCATGCCACGAAGTTACGGAATCCCACTCGCGCTGTAGCTTTGCGGCATGCGCTTGCTCTTCACCAACATCCGAGGCCTCGTGGGGGCCTACGACACGCCCCCGGCCTACCTTGCGGGTGCGGACATGAATGCGTTTCCCGTCCTGCACGATGCGTGGCTCGCGGTGGAAGA
>JALQTD010000081.1 GCA_023264155.1 Flavobacteriales bacterium
GTACAAGCAGTCGAAACCAACCTTGTGAGATGATGAAACATTTCTTCCTTTTGATGATGGGCGCCTTGTTGAGCTTGGCACCTGTGGCGGCTCAGCCGGATTTGGACCTCGATTTTGAGGATTGCGATTGCCCGATGGTGGATGCACCACCGGTTTGTGCAGAAGTCATGCCTGGATTTGTGATTCCGGTGCCGAGTGCCTGTTTCGCTGAATGCATGGGACTGACGGTGATTGATGGCGGAGATTGCGCAATTAACTGGGACGGCGATTTTGATGATTGGGACGATTACGGCGACTGGGACGACGACGACGATGACGACGATGACTACGGCGACTGGGGCGACGGCGACGATGACGACGGTGATTGGGACGACGACGACGATAATGATTACGGCGATTGGCCGTTCGACTGGGGGGATTGGACGGACAGCACGTGGACGGATTCAACTTGGACGGGCGGCGGATTCCCCGGCGGCAACAACGGTGACTGGGGCGACGACGACGACGACGATGACTACGGCGATTGGGGCGATTGGACGGACAGCACGTGGACGGATTCAACTTGGACGGGCGGCGGATTCCCAGGTGGTGATTGGAACGATTCCCTCTACACGGACATTGATTTCGACGTACTCGATAGCTTGCTGAACGATTGGTTGGCGAACGGTGGGATGGACTTGGTCGACAGCTTGTTGGGGGAATTGGAGAATGGTGGTGTGATCGTGCTGCCCGATTGGGTGGACGGTATGGACCTCGATAGCTTGCTCTTGGGCGGCGATTTTGGTTGGTTGGATAGTTTGCTTGTGGGTGGCGGCTTCCCGTGGGATGGTCCAGGCTTCCCCGGGGGCGGATTGGACAGCTTGCTCGGTGACATCGATTGGAATGAATTGGACAGTTTGCTGAATGGTGGTGGCTTGGATTCCATTGGAACAGGCGGCTTGCCATGGTTTGGCTTGAATGTGGATTTGGACGGTATGTGGGAAGACAAAGGGCCTGAGGATGCGGAGAACTTTGGAGGTGGCCAACAGAACCGCCACGGAATGGCCGGATCGGCATTGGCTGAAGGGCTGTCCTGGAGCTGTTTTCCGGTTCCTGCCAGCACTGATTTGAACATCCAAGCGGATGGTGCGGTGAACGGATGGGAGATTTGGACTGCTTCAGGCCAAATCCTGCAGCGCTCTACCACGTCGTTCGAAGGCCGCACAACCCTCGACGTGAGCACCGTTGCTCCTGGCACGTACATCGTGCGGGTGCAGGATGCTCGCGGAACGTGGTTCAGCCAAACAATTTTGGTTCAATAATCACAGCATTCACAACTAGCTGAAAGAAGGAGGGGCATCAGGGTCCCTCCTTTTTTTGTTTGTAGCTTGCAGCAAGCCAATTCAGGGTTTTGGGAAATAGAAGTGCGCGACCGGAATGGATGGTGCGGTGCCTGGAGCGGGACCGCCGGGCGCAGCACGCCTTTTACAACGAGCATTTTCCCTACCTGATGAAGGTGGCATTCAATTTCACCACCCGCCGTGAGACCGCGCTCGAGTGGGTGAACCTCGGGTTTGCGAAGATTTTCTTGAACCTCGAGAAGTACAATCCGGAATTGGCTTTGGGCACGTGGATGGGCAAGGTTTTGACGAACGTGATCCTGGATGAATTGAGGAAGGATAAGCGGCATGACATGCGGCATGTGGAGGCGGACGCAGCGGAACAACGGGATTTGGCAGGGGATTTTGAATTCCCAGGCGCAGCGGCGGAATTGGAGGGGTTGATGGAGCGGGGATTGCGCGAATTACCGGAGACCACGCGGCGCGTGTTCAAAATGTATGCCCTTGAAGGCCGTCCACACCAAGAAATTGCTGAGACGTTGCGTATACCCCTGGGAACTTCCCATTGGCATTTCAGCAAAGCGCGAAAACACCTGAAGGAAGTGATCAACAAGACATGGAATCTCGCATGACCCCCTACGACCCGACCCAGCCGCAACCCGGTGATTGGGAAGCCGCGCTGACAGCGATCGAAGCTGCCGAAGCGCGTGCCGACGCCTTGCGCCGCTGGCGCAAGTGGGGCGGTTGGGGGGCTGCAGCCGCCGTGGCAACAGCTGTCCTCTGGTTCGGGGTGCGCTCTGAGGACGCGTCTTCATCGGCATCTAACACGCCGATCGAACGGCCTGCTCAGGTCGAGGCCTTGGCTCCGGTTGAATCGGCCGAGCAGGCAGCCGAGAACTTCCATGCCACCTCCCTTGAATCCCCCTCCTTGCGTGAAGAGGACCTTGCCCCGGCAGCGGAACAAGTTGAGCGGCCCCATGCCGAACCGCAACCCGGTCGAAAGGGACAGCCCATGGCGTCAACCTCCGATGTCGTTTCTCACACCGGCCATGAGCATGTGCGTCAACGGTCCTCCACAGCCGAGGTTGAAGCCTCCCCAAGCCTGAGGGCCACTGCGGAAAACAGCAACACCGAAGTGACAGCCTCCACTTTGAAGGAAGAGGTGGTTGAGGCGCCGGGAGCGACTGTTCAACCTGAGCCGACGTTAGGCGAGTTCGCCGCCTCCGGCGCCGTGAGTGGATTGAGCGCGCTGATACCCCGCAGCCCCACCCCAGCATGGCATGGGGCTGCCGGTCCTGAATTACAAGCCACGCCAGCCACCGAAGTGGCACGACCGCCCCATGCGTGGGGCGCCCTCTTAAGTTGGGAAGGTGGCGAGTGGGCAGCGGCGTTGACGCGAGAGGTGCAGGAGGGATGGTTTGTGCGGTTGGGCGGCGTGTGGGACGGTCGGCATCGGAAGTGGGTGGCAACTCCGGTACGCGATGTCTTCGGTGCGTTGCAAACTCCGCGCTCGGTCCTGAGCGACCAAGCGATTTGGGCGTCCGCAGGGATGGAATACCGCCGGCACCTCAAGGGGCGCTGGGGTGCTGTGGGACGCGTGGATGCTCAGTACCTGTTCGCTCGCCATTTGGTGGAAGGGCAGTGGGGGGCTGGAGAACAAATTGTGGCAGGAAGTGCAGCAGCTTGGGGGCAGCTGAAGGAAGAATCCCCGTGGCGACTGGGGTGGGGGGCTGGCTGCGATTGGTCGGTTTCAGAGGCGCATGCATTGCGGATGACGGTGGGTGGGTTTTGGTCCCCAACACCGACCTATGATTACATCGATTGGACCGAAGGACTTCCGCGCACTGCGGGTGAGTTGCGCTTAACTTGGCTTTGGAAATGATTCGCCTCGACAACATCTTGATTTCTGCGCTGCTGCTGACCGGCTTGCTGGGCTGCGAGCATTGGACCTTGGAACCGGAGGACGTGATTTCCGATTTGAAAGTGGAGGGTGTGTTGGATGGGATGCCCTTTGTTTGGGACGCCTCAGCAGGCCAAATGCACATGGAGGCCAACCAAGACGGCGCCACCTGCACCCTGCCGCTGACGACTGAATCGGGCACCTGGGAATTGCAGTTCAACTTGGTGCTTCCGGCTTCGGATGAGGACGTGCAGTCCGCATTGGAGATCGCCATCCACGAAGGCGAGTGGCCGCTGCACCCGGCTGCCGAGATGAATGGCATTTCCTTGGAAATGGACGACGTGCCCGATGGCGCAACGTGCACCATGAACGGCACTCCTTGGAACTACGAAGCGACCGATTGGGCGTTCGATCCCAGCATCGAGAATGCCTTGCACGTGAGCTCGGGTTCTGGACCCTGTGCCACGTGGACCGAATTCACCTGGTTGGCTTCGCCGGACTGCCAGGTGCATTGGATGACTGAAGCCTTTTCGGTGGCATGGGATGACGACCTCAATCAATGGGAGTTGACGCCTCCTGAGGAGGACTCCACCTGGATCTGGTCGGTTCCACCCGGTGAACCCGTAATCCAGCAAGGTGCGTTTTATCTGCCGGAAATGGCAGGCAGCTATGTGGTCGTCATGTCGAGCGCGTCGCTCGGCGCGGAGGGAATGGCTTTCGTTACCCGATCCTTCTCGGCGCACCATGAAGACGAATGCGAGGTTCCGGACGTGGCTTGCGAATTGGAGTGGGAACCAGAAGCATACCTCACGGTCCGGCTCGTGGACCCCGCTGGTGAGGTGTACAACACCTCCATCGATTGCGCCCAACCTGCGGGGGAGTTCGAAGCGGTTGAAGTCAGTGATTTCACGCCGAATGCTTCGGGAGTGCCCACGCGTTTGGTGCAATTCGACTGCTCACTCGAACTGCTGAATGCGGGGATGGAGCCCGTGCAATTGGACGTGGAAGCGGGCCAAATCGCGTTCCCCCTCCACAACTGAACCCGCTGTTCAAAGCAGAATGTGAAGTAACTTCCGGCAATCCATTTCATTGCCATGTTACGATTCCTTGCCCTGACCGCGGCCGTCGGCCTTTCATCCCTCCTCCCGGCCCAACAACCGGATGCGTTTGAAATCCGATTCCGGGCGGCTAATGCGCCCGCTCCTTCTCAGGAGCAACAAGCTGCGCTCCGCGCGCAATCCGCCTGGCCGGCCTTCGCCGCAGCGCACGATCGCTGGCAAACGGTGATGCATCCCGTCACAGGGCTGCCGCATCGGGCCTATGGCCCGGCTTGGGATGTACCCGGAGCCAATTGGTCGGACAAACTCGCCGTCATCGATGAAATGCTCAACGGTTTCGGCGTGACGGGTGAGTGGAACTGGGAGGTGCAGGAGCGCGCCGCCAAGCACGATTGGGCCTTCGCGCCGCAAAACGTCGACGGAATTCCAGTGGAAGGCGGTAAGTTGATGACGAAATGGCTCGAAGGCGAACTCGTGGCATGGGGCGCGGATTGGTACCGGAATGCGGCAGTTCCGGAGGGGGAGCTATTGGACGAAAGCACGCTTTGGGCAGCGGCCGTGCAGGGAATGCAGTTCGACGAGTGGGCTGCTCCGGAGGCCGGGGCGTTGCGGTTGTTGCCGGAGCCCTTGGCTTCCGGGGATGTGCGCTTCCATTTGGTCCAAGAATTCACGGTGGCCGGCCGGGTGGCCGCTTTGCCAAAGCGCTATAAAACGTGGGTGGACGTGCACACCGGGGAGGTCCTGCTGCGCGTCAACCAGGTTCGCCACATCAGCGGCAGCATTGCCATGCCCGCCACAGGGAACAAGCCTGAGCGGGTGGTGCGTCGCATGGGACTCGATCGGCCCGCGGCTTTGCTGAATGTGTCGGGAGCCGTTCGGGCGGAGGTGCATGCGATGTACCCGTACCAGGGGACAGAGCTGCTGGAGGTGCCGCATTTGGCATTGAACCTGCCAGGCCAAAACCTCTTCACCGATGCCACCGGCGGTTTCGTCAGCACGGTCAACGGCCCGCTCAGCGTGAACATCGGCCTGGAGGGGCGGTGGTCAACGGTCGCCACGAACAGCGTCATGCCTTCCGGCCTGGTCAACCTCGCGGACGGCTACAACAACGTGGTTTTGAGCGGCCTCGGCAACGTGAAAGAGCGGTCGGCTTACCGGAGCGTGAACCAAATCCACGACCACATGAAGGTGTGGATGCCCGATTTCAACGACCTCGATTTTCCGTTGCAAACCAACATTGACGTAGCGGGCGAGTGCAACGCATTCTATGACGGCTCGAGCGTCAATTTCTACCCTGCCGGCGGCGGATGCAACGCCACGTCCCTCATCGCCGATGTGGTGTGGCACGAGTACGGGCACGGCATCAACGATTTTTTCTACCAAAGCCTGGGCGCGTTTTTCATGAACGGCGCGATGGGGGAAGGGTATGCGGACCTGTGGGCGATGAGCTTGGGGGATTTGGCGGAGATCGGCAAGGGCTTCAATGAGGGCAGCGAGGAAGGCATCCGGCGCTACGACATCGATCCGAAGGTGTATCCTCAGGACCTGGTGGGGGAAGTGCACGCGGACGGCGAAATCATCTGCGGCGCTTGGTACGACACCCACCTGCTGCTCGGCGGGGACTGGGCCATGACGATGTCGCTGTTCGTGGATGCCTATGCCGGCCTGCAGGCCGAGGCCATGGACGGCAACGAGGGCCAAGCCTTCACCGATGTGCTCATCGATGTCTTGCAGGCCGACGACGACGACGGCGACTTGTCGAACGGCACGCCGAATGCCCTCGCCATCATCGAAGGCTTCGACCTGCACGGCATCACGATTTTCGGTTACGCGGAGATGGACCACTCGCCGGTGGAGTTCGCTGCTGCTGAAGCGCCCGTCACCATCACTGGGGACACGGAGATTTTGTTCCCATACAGCTTGTATTTCGATGGGGTGAAGGTGCGGTACCAAACCGAAGCCGGAGGCGCTTGGACGGAAATGGACATGGCCGAAGGGGCGGACGGCTACACGGCCGAATTGCCGGCGCAGCCCGCTGGAACGGTCATCTCGTACTACCTCTTCATCCTGGATGATTTCGGTGGGCTGTCCGCCGTGGACCCGGTGGGAGCGGCAGCTGAAGCATACCCGAACCTGCCGCATTTCACGCTGGTGGGGGTGGAGCCCTTGCTCATCAACGATTCGGATGAATATGCAGATTTCGGATTTTGGGAAACCGGCGTGCCTGGATACGACAACGCCACCACGGGCCAGTGGGAGGAGGCCATTCCTGTCGGATCCTTCGGCGTGGTGGGCGATCCAGCGACCATCGCTGCGCCCAACGTCGACCACTCGCCGGGGCTTGCGGGCTTTGCCTTCGTGACGGGGGTGAATCCGGCCGGAGGGAGCATCGGGGCGAACGACGTTGATGCGGGCCACACGACCTTGCAGTCGCCCGTGATGGACCTGACCGCCTACGAACATCCGGTGATTGCCTATTGGCGGTGGTTCTGCAATGCCCCATATTCCGGGGCGAACCCGCGGAGCGATTGGTGGCAGGTGCAGTTGTCGAACGATGGTGGGGCGACGTGGACCTACCTCGAAAACACCTTGCAGCAGGACTTGTCGTGGCGCCGAAATGCCTTCGTGGTGGAGGATTGGATCGAGCCGACGGATGCCTTCGTGATGCGGTTCATTGCCTCGGACAGCACGACAGTCGGGGAGTACCTCGATGGCGGCTCGCTTGTTGAGGCGGCTGTGGACGACATCGTTTTGTACGATTTGGCGAACCCGGATGCGGTGGCGGCGCAGCCGGAGCAGGCGGCGTTGCGTGTGTTCCCGAACCCGACTGCTGCGGCGTTCGTGGCGCAGGGTTGGTGGCCGCGGCGGGAGGTGCGGTTGGTGAATGGTGTGGGAGCCGAGGTCGGGGTTTGGTCCGCGAACGCTTCAGGCCAAATCCAAGGCAACCTCGCCCACCTCGCCCCGGGCCTTTACCACTTCGTCGGCCGCGACGCCCACGGCCGGCGTCAAAGCCGCGCCATCCAAGTCGTTCGCCCTTAAATTTCAGCGACGTCCTGCAGCGTCACCCACCCGACGCTGCCGTTGGCCAACTCCATTTCCAACCACTCACCGGTGCGCGAGAGGATGCGCCCTTTCGTGCCTTCGTGCAGCAGGAACAGTACGAGGCTGTTGTCGGCCTGCGGCGCGTTTCGAACCTCCACCGTGGGCGACATGATGACCGCCTCGTGGCTGATTTCCTCCCGGTGCGACGTGGCGGAATAGAGGAAGCCGACGAACAAGGAAAGTCCAAGGAGCACGGAAGCAAGCGTGGTGGCAATGCGCTGCATGGAGGTCTCCCGGGCGAACAACCGCCAGGAAAGCGCCCCGAACCCCGCGAGCCATAAAAACAGCAGCGTTCCGCCCCAAAACCGCAGGCGTCCTTTCGCGACAATGCGTTCCCACACGTCTCGCAGTCCCTGCGTCGGCAGCTCCTCGATGCGGTCCACCACTCGCGCGCCCGCCAATTTCAAGTTGTTCCGTGCGTCCTCATCGCTCGGGTCGAGCTGCAGTGCCCGCTCATAATGCAGGATGCTCGGCCCGATGTGCCCCAGCTTGAAGTGGGCGTTGGCCAAATTGTATTCCAGTTCAAAATTCCGGCACAAGCCCAGAGCGGCCTCGTAGGCGGCCACCGCCTCCTCGAAGTCGCCCGCTTGGTAAGCCTCATTCCCTGCGACAAATTGCGCTTCGCATTCCTCCGCGGCCGGCGCTGCCAGGGCGAAGAGGGCCGACATCAGGCAGGTCCAGGTCAAGATCAGGCGTTCCATGCTTTCTCGGTTTGGTTGACGAGTTCAACGGCGGTTTCGTAGAGCGCTTCGGGGGCGGGAACGG
The DNA here is from genome assembly GCA_023264155.1 of Flavobacteriales bacterium. Classification (GTDB taxonomy): domain Bacteria; phylum Bacteroidota; class Bacteroidia; order Flavobacteriales_D; family Sanyastnellaceae; genus JALQTD01. The sequence continues at coordinate 8,145 of JALQTD010000081.1, forward strand.
CATGGGCGGCAAACCGTGCCATGTCCAGCTGTTCGAGGAGGGCTTGCCAGCCGGCGTGGCATTCGGGCGCAGCGGCTTCTACGGCTTGGAGCGCCCCGTTCCGTGTGTAGGCGGACGGCGTCCAGCCGAGCTTGGCTGTCAGGTACGCCTCGAGGCCGCGGCCCATGGCTTCGTAGAAGCGGGGCGGGTTGTGGATGGCCTTGTGGGCCTCGCGCAGTTCTTTGCGGACGCGGGTTTTGGCCTGCTTCCTGCGGGTGCCAAGCACGTCGCTCGCTTCCCGCTTCCGCTTGCTCCGGATGAGCAGCAGGAGGACGAATTGGAGGGGGGCCAAAACCAGTCCCGCCGCCATCCCCATGCGCCGCCAATCGCCCGCCGCCAGCGGCTCGAACCGGTGTTCCGCGTCGAGCTGGATGTAGCGGATGTCCTGGTTCAAAATCTGGATGTCGGACTTGGAATTGTACGAGCGGGTGGTGCCTGTGGTGGAGGCGCCGGCGCCGACCGTGAGCGTCGTGCCGCCCACCGTTTTCTCGCGGTGCTCCTTGCTGTCGGTGTCGAACCAATGCGCCGTGAATTCCGGGAGGGTGAAGGTGCCTGTAGTGCGGGGGATGATGACGTAATGGAAGGTTCGGGAGCCGGCTTCGCCGCCAGCGTCCACCCGGATTTGGTCCTTCACCTCGGGGTCGAAGACTTCAAAATCGCGCGGCCACGTCCACTCCGGCTCCCGCAGGAACTTCAAAGTCCCATTCCCCCGAAACGTGATATCAACCGTAAACGCTTCATTTGCAGTCAATTCGGTCTCGGATGCCTTGAGGGTCACATCGAGCTGCTTGAACGCGCCCAAATGGCGTG
>JALQTD010000082.1 GCA_023264155.1 Flavobacteriales bacterium
CAGCCGGATGGGCGCGAGCCCCGGAACCGGTGCTTCGGTGAGCCACCCTTGGATGAGCATGATGTACGGGTCCTGCCTTACCGGCACGTTGGCTTTCGCTGTGGGCGTTTGGATCAGGGCATCGAGGAGGCGATCCAGGTGCACGTTGCGCGCGGAAGGGGGCGTCTCCACCACCGCAACCTGCGGGGGCGCGGAGGCCATGCGCGCCCGTCCGATAACCTCTTGAACCAAGGCCACTACGGCTTCTGAAAGCCTTGTCCACCGGGCGTCATACAGGTCAAGACCGGGGCGGCTGTGCTCCACGCTTTGCGGCAGTTCCTTCCACGCTTGTTCCACCCATGCACTGATTTCCATGACCGATCGGCGGCCCAAATTCCGAACGGCATGCAAGTCCTGCTCCATGTTGGGATTCAGCACGAGTTTATGCAGCAGTGCGCCGCTATCCGGTGCGTAATGCCGCAGCACGTTTTGGCTCCTCACCGACAAGGTGTGCAGGGTCAAGGCCAAACGCCGGGCCACCCGCACCGCCGGTTCATCCCCTTCTCCTTCCACCGGTTCCTCCGCGACCACCGTCCTCCCGGCCTCGGCCGGATCCACGGCCACTGCCTGCCCCAACAACGCCGCTCGCGCGCCCGCATCCAACCCCGCCCACCAGGCTTCCAACTCCATGACGCTGCGTTGCCCGAGGTTCCGAATCGCAAGCAAGTTCTGCCGCAATGCCGCGGGGTTCCCGAAGATCTCGCCAAAGGCCTCGGCGGTGGTGGCAACAGTCATCAGCACGTTGCGGCTTCGCGTGGACAAGTTTCGCGTTGCTTTTTCCAAGGCCAAAGCATGGGGCTTTTTCTCCTCTTCCGCCTCATTAGAGAACCAACGCGACCGTAAATTTTCGGCTTTATTTTTATCCATTATTATGCATGATGACCGCTTGATTGAATCCGATTTCCTCAGTTTTGGGGGCGTGAGGCAGGTGTTCGATTTGGCAATAAAATTAAATTGTTTCCTAAATATAGACATTCAAGGCAAAATGCAAGGCCCGAAAGCCGTCAACTTTTTCCTTCCGCGTGCCCACGAGCGCGCAAGATTGCTTACCTTTGCCATCGCTTCAGCCGAAGCACCAGCACGAGGGCATTTAGCTCAGCTGGTTAGAGCGCTACCTTGACATGGTAGAGGTCACTGGTTCGAGTCCAGTATTGCCCACATGGAAGACCCCAGCTGCCCGTCAGCTGGGGTTTTTCGTTTTCCCACAGAACGGGCGGCGGAAGAGCGAAAAAAAGACCCGCCTCAGTGGAGCGGGTCTTTCAAAGGCATGTCGTTCGAATGTGGTCAATGTGTGCAGCGCTCGCAAGGCACATGGACCTGGGCAGGGGAACTCGCACCAGGGGTGTCATTCGTAGCCGGTTCTGGGTTGTAGCACCCCTTGACATTGGAGAACCCAGCGATGTGGTAGCGGGCATGCGGGACACTCACGACTCCGTTGTTCAGTTGGAGGGTTCCAGCGGGCAACAGGTGGACGGTGATCGCCCCTTCATACGTGTTGTCGAAATCAATGAACAAGGCCCCATCCATCGCGCTCGGCGAGGAAGCAACGTCCACGTGGATAGCGCTAGTACGCACAGGGTACGCGTATTCGGCGATGGGAATCCGAAGGAAGTCCGTTCCCTCCGTCACGACACTCACCACAACGGTGTCGGTGCCAAGTCCGGTGCCGCTAAAGTCCAGTTCCAGCGTTGAACCCGTGATGGATGCCGTTGCAAATCCAGCCGTGTTTTGGCTGATGCCATAGGTCGCACCCGCCCCGAAGTTGTGCAAATCATCCAAATCGATTTCCTTCGTTTCCCCATTGCATGCAGTGACCAAATCCGCCGTCTCCGTGCCCGAAGTAGCCGGGGAATCATAAGCGCATGCTGCGTTGCTTTCGTCGTTGTAATTGTTCGCAGAAGTGTCGGTGCAGTTGTCGTTGCAATCCGCTACGCTGTCCCCATCGACGTCCGCATCGACGGTGCCACAACCGCACGTCCCCGGATCGGTCTTCGCCGCATCCCCGTCGCAGTTGTCCGAGTCATCGGCCACGTAGCCAGCGGGCTGGGTGCAAGCATCAAGCGAGTTGTTAGGATCTCCAAACCCATCCGAATCGGTGTCCGCATACCACGTGGTGGGGAACACGCACGTTCCGTTCCCTGCATCGTCGTAGTTGCAGGCGTTCGTATCGGTGCAGTTGTCGTTGCAATCGCTCACTCCGTCGCTGTCCGAGTCCACATCGGCGGTCCCGCATCCACAGTCCCCAGGAAGCAGTTTGTTCCCGTCCGTGGGGCATTGGTCCCCAGGCCCTGCGACATAACCTGCCGGTTGGGTGCAGGATTCGACGCTGTCATTGGTGTCCCCCACCCCGTCCGAATCGGAATCGGCATACCAAGTAGCAGCATACGTACACGACACATTGCTCACATCATCGAAGTTGCAGGCTGTAACATCGGTGCACAAATCGCTGTCGTCACAAACGCCATCGCTGTCCACATCGGTGTCCACGTTGGCACAACCGCACAATCCCGGTTCGGTTTTGTCCGCGTCCGAGGGGCACTGGTCTCCTGCAACGCTGACATAGCCCGTCGGTTGCTCACATGCGCTTTGCGAGGTCAATGGGTCGCCTGCACCATCGCCATCGGTGTCCGCGTACCACGTGGTCGGGTAGACGCAATTGGTGTCGGTTGTCGCAGCGGCATCGTAGTTGCAGGCCGCGGGGTCGTTGCATTCGTTGGTTGGAAGAGCACCTGTCTCGAGACTGGACAGCGGTGTATTTTCCACCAAGGTGGTGAAGGCCAAATCATCATCTGGATACATCCCGTCGTCCACCCCTCCTATGTCACTGGCCGACCCGCCCAATGCCGACGCAGGCGAGGACGAAGAAGCGAAGACCAACCGAAGCGGGGTCGTCGCATTGATGTCCGCCGGGAATGAACTCATGTCCACGTAAAAGTCAATGAAGACGGGATCTCCCCCGCAATTGGAGTACTTGGCATAGGAACGCTGGTCGCGCTCGCCCGAATTGTACTCAACAAGGGCTGTGCCGGAAGTTGTTCCGTCGATGTCGTAGAGGCCTACGCCGCCTTGGTTCCCCGAACCGTAGATGATCTCAAGCTCAAATCCCGGGTTCCCAGAGGTGGCATTGGGGTCGGCATCTGCTCCTGTGCTGCCGAACAACAGGTCGGTGTCAATGAGCATGCTGTACCCATAAGCACCTTGCGGGTTCTTCGCAATCCGCATCCGGATGATGAACTGCTCGTTCCGGTTCGTCGGGTCGCTGTCGGGATCTACCAAGCGGAAGTAGGCGGCGTGCTGGTTGGTGTTCGGGTTGTCGACAATTTCAGTGGCGTTGCATGTACCTCCGGTTTCGGTATCGCTTGTCGGTTCGCCGTCGAGGTGCCAAACCACGTTCCACCCGTCTCCCTCAAAATCATCGGACTCATCGTTCAGGACGATGGGAAAACCGGAAGTAGTCGTGGAAATGAATCCATCACCGTTGGGGTCAAGCGGGTTGCCGACGGTGGTACACACACGGTAAATTTCGCCTGGCGTGCCTTGGGAAGCGAGTGTTCCCCACATGCTGGCAAAAATCATCATCGGCAGCAGGCGCCGGGTTAGGTGATAAAAACAGTTCATCTGAGCAGTGATGTAGTCAGTTTGGTTCCTTGCAGGCAAATTAAATCGCCTTAAAGGGTGAAAAACACGACGAACAAACATAATATCAAGATGGAATTGCATTTTGGGCGGCATTTAAGCAAGGCATAGAAAGAAATATGATAGTTTATCATCGCCATCTTCAAGGTGTATCACGTGAACTCATGAATTTGTGAGGGGTTGTTGTTGCTCGGATGCCTGGATGGAATACCGGATTCATGGGATGTGTCCCGCTGATGTTGGGCGTAATTTTACGGCATGTTGAAGCGTTTATCTGACCTGCGTCCCATGCAGCGGGGAACCATCGCCCGGATCGACCGACCAGAAGCCATTCAGGCCCTCATTGAGATGGGGTGCTGCTTGGGCGAGTCGGTCAAGGTGGCGCACGTCACACCCGCGCAGGGGCCGATGGCCATTTTCTCGTGTGGGCGGAAAATTGCGCTGCGCCGGGAGGCGGCCCGGGCGTTGTGGATTGAACTGGCAGAATCCTGATCAGGAAAGCAGCTGGAACACAAGCAAGGCGAGGCCGTAAGCAATGGCCGAGAATGAAAACGCCTGCCCCAGCGCCCACATCCAGCTGTTGAGTTCGCGTTGCACAACAGCCACCGTGCTCATGCACTGCAAGGCGAACATGTAGAAGACAATGAGCGAAGCGGCGGAAGCCGTTGTGAACAAGGGCGTACCGGTGCGGGGGTTGATTTCTGAGGTCATCGCACGTTGCAAGGCGGCGATGTTGCCATCGCTCGCGTCCGCATTTGGATACAACGTGCTGAGGGTGCCGACGAATACCTCGCGGGCGGCGAAAGAGGTGAGGATGGCAATTCCCATGCGCCCATCGTAGCCGAGGGGAGCCACGGCAGGTTCGATCCAGCGGCCGATGTGCCCGATGTAAGAAGCCTCGAGCAGGGCGGATTCGCGTTGGGCTTCGGGGGTTTGGCGTGCCGCGTCCATGGCATCGGTCGGGCCAAACCGCGCCAGCCCCCATAAGGCGAGCGACACCACCAAGATGACCTTGCCCGCTGAATGGACGAAGGTCCAGGCTTTGGTCAGCATGTGCATGCCCACATACCGCCATGCGGGCCAGCGGTAAACCGGCCATTCCAGCGTAAATCCGCCCTCCGTCCGGCGGGGCAAAGACCGGTGCAGGATGAACGACAACAGCAACGCCGCTGCCGCGCTGGTCACGTAAAGGCCAAACAAGAACAGGCCCTGCTGATTGAAAACGCCCCATACCGATGCGTCCGGCACCACAAAGCCGATTAGAAACGCGTACACGGGCAGCCTCGCGCTGCAGGTCATCAGGGGGGTGATGAGGATGGTCAGGAGGCGCTCGCGGCGGCCGGGAATGCTCCGCGCTGCCATGACGGCGGGGACCGCGCATGCCAGCCCGCCCACGAGTGGGACGATGGAGCGCCCGTTCAGGCCGATGCGTTGCAGAAAGCGGTCGCCGAGGAAGCCTACGCGGGCCATGTAGCCCGTCGATTCGAGGGCGGACGTCAGGCCGAAGAGGATCATGATTTGGGGCACAAAGACCACGATGCCCCCCACGCCTGCGAGCAGCCCATCCACCAGCAAACTGCTCCACCACGTTTCGGGCAAGGCCGATGCCACGGCCTCCGTCATCTGGCTGAAAGCGAGGTCGATCCATCCCATGGGCGCATCTGACCAAGCATACACCGCTTGGAACAGGCCGAAGAACACGGCCATCAAAATGAGGTTGCCCCAAACCGGATGGGTCAACACGGCATCCACCCGCGTGGTCCACCACACGGTTCGGTCGTCCTCCGGGTCGGCGTCGGATGTACCGAGCGCCGCGTCGGCGATGGGCCGCATGGCCGCCATGCGTTCTCCGGCCTCTTCGAGCTGGAGGGCTGAAGGCGAGGGCGGGGTGCCGTTGGCATCGAGCACAGCCCGGGCCGCATCCAGGGCGTCTTGGGCGGCTTGCCCCCAACCGGCGGGCACTTCGCCGCGCCGCAGCAGGTGGGCGGCTTGGGCGGGAGCGAGGTGTGGCAGGGCTTGGCGCAAGGCGGCGGTGGCCGCTTCGGACAGCGGTTGCGTGAAAGCGGCAGGGGCCTTGCGCGCCTTCAATTCCTTGATGGCGGACCACATGCTCTGCGCGTCGTGGTGCGCCGCATTGAGCCCGATGACCGGGACGCCCAGCCCGCGCTCGAGGGCGTTCTGGTCGTAACGGGTGGCATCGGTTTCGTTGACGAGGAGGACGGTCGGGAAGCCCCAGTCGAGGATTTGGCTTACGAGAAACAGGCTGCTGCGCAACGCTGCCGCTTCCACCACACACGCCACCACATCCGGATGATCTGGGTGCGACCGGTCGAGCAGCACCGCCTGCGTCACCCGTTCGTCCGGCGTGTTCGCATGCAAACTGTACGTCCCAGGCAAATCCACAAGCTCCACTTCCGCATCGAAGCGCACGGCTGCCCGGCTGGAATCCACGGTCACGCCCGGCATGTTGCCCACCTTGCCCCTCGAGCCCGTGAGCTGGTTGAACAGGGTGGTCTTGCCACAATTGGGGTTGCCGACGAGTGCGAGTTTCATGGAAGGGCAAAAATGCGGCACAGGCCGCGGGGGGGCAATACCTTGAACGGGGGAATTGATGCGCCCGCTCAGCGTTTGATGAGCCAAACCGCCGGGTCCACAGGCTGCTTCGTTTCGCCTTGGATCTTCCACACTTCGAAGTGGACCGACGCGCTGCCACCGATGGCCCGTGCCTTGCCGAGTGTCGAGCCGCGCGCCACGTCCGCCCCCTTCGCCACCGTCACGCCGGTCAGGTTGCTGTACACCGTCCGGTACGCCCCGTGGGACAGGATGACCGTTGCGCCGGAACCGGGGATGTCGAACACGCTCGAGACCTTGCCGTCGAAGATGGCCAGCACGCCCGCGCCAGGGTCGGTGGCGAGGTCGATGCCGTTGTTGTCGAAGGTGATGCCGGGCAGGGTGGGGTGGTTTTGGCGGCCGAATCGGGTGGTGACGACGCCCCGGGTGACCGGCCACGGCAGGGTGGAGCGGTTGCGCTCAAAGGCTTCCGAGACGATGCGGCCCGCCGGCGTGAGGGCGAATTCGCCGGTGGAGGAGGCGCGTTCGGCGGCGAGCTCGGCCTCGATGAGGCGGCTGATCTCGGCGTTGAGGCGCTGGCGTTCGGCCTCGGCTTGGCGCTGCTGGGCGCGGAGCTGGTCCTCCTCGCCTTTGAGCTGCGAAACCAGCCGTTCGCGTTCGGCGCGGTCACCGGCGAGGCGGTCGCGTTCGGCCGCGATTTCGCTGAGGACGCGCTGGGTTTCGAGGCGTTCCGCTTCGAGGGCCTTGCGGGTGTCGGCGAGTTCGCGTTGGGACGCCTCGATGGACTCGACTTGCGCTTTCCGCAGCTTCGAGTAGGACTGCAGCAGTTGGTAGCGGAGGGCCGCTTGGCTGAACGACTCGGCGGCGAACAGGTAGAGCATGGGGTTTTGCGAGAGCCGCATGCGGTAGGCCTGCTGGATCATCCGGGCGTACTCGTCGCGGAGGGCGGCGATGTGGCCTTCGAGGGAGCGGATTTCGGAGTCGGTGCCGGCCATGCTGCGTTCGATGGAGCGAAGCGTTTGGCGGTGGTGGCGGATGAGTTCCTCGCGGAGGGCGATCCGTTTTTCCACGAGGCGCAGCTCGGCCACGGCGTTGGAGCGGTTTTCGCGGGCGGCGCCGAGGAGCCGTTCGGTGGTGGCGAGCTGGGCGGTGATGGCGTCGCGCTGCCGTTGGAGTTCGGCTTTGGTTTGGCCCCAAACCCCGCTCGCCGCCAACAAGCCAACCACCACGAGGAGCAGTTTAGAACGCATCGCGGAATTCCATGTCTTCCGGCACCTCAAACGGGAAGTCGTATGCCTTGTTCAACCGCGTGCGCCCCACGTCGAGCCGCACCTCAAACACGCCCTCCGGCGACTCGATCAGCACCTCAATCATGCCCGGCAACCGCCCGCCATCCGTGGTGTTGAAGTCCGACCGGATCACCGTCACGAACCGCTGGTAGTACAAATCGTCGAACACGTCGCGCACCGGGTCGAAGCTCAATCCGTCGAACCAATGCCGCTTGATGAGCAGGTCGTCCTCGTCCGTTCGCTCGCGCAGCCGCTCATAGGCACGGGGATTCAGCGCGATGGTCAGCGAGTCGTCGGGGCTAATTTCCTTGTCGTCGAGCCCCACTACGCGCTTCGTCCGGCGCTTGTACTTGGAAATCAGCACGTACTCGCGCCCGTCGATGCGGCTGATGAACTTGTCGTTCTCCGGGTCGAGCCCCATCGGACGGCCGATGAGCACGTCCTGCAGGTCGCTGAAACCGATGGGCGTGTTCAGCCAGTCCGCGATGGCGCTGTAATCGCCGGCGTAGTGGAACTTGTTGTTCGGCACCTTGCTGATGAGGAACACGCTGTCGGGCGTGAGTTTGAGGCGGGCCACTTCCACGCCGAGGGCGGGGCTGATGCTGACCCAAATCACGCTGTCCCGCGCCATGCGAATCGTGGCGCTGAAGGAGCCGTCCCGCTCGGTGGAAGCCACCTCGGCATCGACCTTCATGGCCAGCCACTCCCATTGCATCGCCGTGGCGTCGTATTGCGTCAGGATGGCGTTCGGACCTTGATTTTTCAGCGGCTTGCCGTTCGCGAGCCGCCGGGCGTTCGAGCATCCGGCGGCCACAAGCAAGCCGGTGAGCCAAAGGAGGGTGCGGGCTGCGCTCATGACTCCGCTGCGATTTTGGCCTGCAACCGCTCGCGGTCGCCGCCCTTTTCCATGGCCTTTTCCCACGCCCGCTCGGCATCTGCCCGGCGCCCCGCGGCGGCGTAGATGTCCCCGGCGTTTTCCCACATGCCCGCCGAGCCGCCACTGGCGTCTGAAGCCAGGGCCCGCTCGATCCACTCGGCTGCGCGCTCGTGTTCGCCCCGAACGTGCAGCACCCAGGCGAAGGTGTCCTCAAAGATGGCCGTACCAGGCGCCAGGGTCACCGCTCGCTCGATGGCGGCCAGTGCCCGGTCGAGTTCCACACCGGCTTGGGCGAAGTACCACGCCTGGTTGTTCCAAAGTGTGGCATTCTGCGGGTCCATTTCGAGGAGGGTCCCGTAGGTTTCGGCGGCCTCAGCCTCCCGGTTCACGCGGCTGAGCGCATCGCCAAGCTGCAAGTGGATTTGGAACTTCAACTCGGGATCGGCCACCACCAAATTCACGCGCGCC
>JALQTD010000083.1 GCA_023264155.1 Flavobacteriales bacterium
GCGGAGGCCGTCGAAACCGCCATCAAGATTGCTCGGAAGTGGGCGTACGACGTGAAGGGGTTCGCCCCAGGCACCGCGAAAATCATCACGGCCGCAGAGAACTTCCACGGCCGGACGACCACGATCGTCAGCTTCTCCACCGACCCCGACAGCACGGGCGGCTTCGGGCCCTACACCCCCGGCTTCGAGGTGGTTCCCTACAACGACGTCGATGCGTTGGCCGCAGCCTTGAAGGACCCGAATGTGGCGGCCTTCTTGGTGGAGCCCATTCAAGGGGAGGCCGGCGTGAACACGCCCAACGACGACTACATCCAGCGGGCCGCCGCGCTTTGCAAGGAAGCCGGGGTGCTGCTCATCGCCGATGAAATCCAAACCGGCATCGCCCGCACCGGCGCACTGCTCGCCACCTGCGGCAACTGCACGTGCGAAAACGGGTGCGAGCGCCAACCGGCCACCTATGTCAAGGCGGACCTCCTCATCCTCGGCAAGGCCCTGTCCGGCGGGGCGTATCCCGTCAGCGCAGTGCTCGCCGACAACCCGGTGATGGACGTCATCAAGCCGGGGCAACACGGTTCGACTTTCGGCGGCAACCCCATCGCTGCGGAAGTCGCGGTGGCAGCGCTTGAAGTCGTGAAGGACGAGCGGCTTGCGGTGAACGCGCGCCGATTGGGCCAGCGGTTCCGGGAGGCGATGAACGAACTGAAGGACGAGTGCTCGCTTGTAACGCTTGTGCGCGGCCGCGGGCTGCTGAATGCCGTGGTCATCAACGACACCCCGGACAGCTCAACGGCTTGGGATTTGTGCGTGCAACTTGCCGAAAACGGCCTGCTCGCCAAGCCCACCCACGGCAACATCATCCGCTTCGCTCCGCCCCTCGTCATGACCGACGAGCAGCTCGAGGAGTGCATTGCGATCATCCGCAAGACCTTCCTCGCCCACGGCAGCTGAGCGGGAATGCAACGGATTTCCGACCGGCCGAAGTACCAGCCCGTGGCGGACGCCGTGGCGGACGCGTGGTGGTGGGGCGGTTTGGCGTGCGCGGTGGCGGGGCTCGTGCTAGTGGTTTGGGGGTGGGGCGCGTTGCCCGAGGAGGTTCCGGTGCATTATCGGCTGGACGGGACGCCGGACCGCATGGGCGGCAAAGGGCACCTCATCGTGCAAGCCCTGCTCGGCCTCGGCATGTGGTACGGCTTGCAGGCGCTCGCCCGGGTGCCGCACGTGTTCAATTACCCGGCCGATGTGACGGTGGAAAATGCCGATGCGTTTTACCGATCTGGCCGCAGGCTCGTCCTTTCGGTGGGTGCGACCTCATCGGCGCTGTTCGCCGCGATGGTGTTCTCAGCGGTTCAGCGGGCGCAGGGGCTGCCGGATTTTGGGGTGATTTTTTGGGCGATTGGGGCGATGGTGGCGGTGATTGTGGGAGGGTTGGTGCAGGCCCAGGGGTTGGCCAAACGCTGACAAGGGAGGGACGAACCATGCGCCAAACTCGGAAGTAAAAACGGTCCAAACTCCGAAGTAAAAACGGTCCAAACTCCGAAGTTGTGTATATTTACCCGAACAAGGACGGGAAAATCCATGCAACAAAATTACCGCAAACGACTTTCAGACAATGAATTACAAAGTGCACTCAAGGCATCAGGAGCTGTCTTGATTGAGGGGCCCAAATGGTGCGGTAAAACGAGCACTGCCCAACACGCAGCACGGAGCTCGATCTACTTGCAAAACCCGGATAAACGAGCTGCATTCCTCGCCATGGCCGACGCTCAACCTACCTTGTTGCTACAGGGAGACGCACCGAGGCTGATTGATGAATGGCAGATGGCTCCTGTCTTGTGGGATGCGGTGAGGTATGAGGTCGATCGCAGACGCACAGTTGGACAATTTATTCTCACGGGGTCCACGACCCCTGACGAATCGACCATTGCGCACACGGGCACAGGCCGCATCGCTCGCCTCCGCATGCGCCCCATGAGCCTATTGGAGTCCGGAGAATCAACTGGCCACATCTCCCTTCGCGCATTGTTTGATGGAAACCAAAACTTAAATGGGGGGCAGACAACCCTTTCCTTAACTGACATTGCCGGCGCGCTGTGCCGCGGCGGTTGGCCCGCCACACTCAATCTACCTCCGCATGCAGCCCTCAAAACCGCGCAACAATATGTAGAATCCATCATCCATTATGATGTCTCAGCCGTCGATGACATCCAAAAAGATCCGGAACGGGTCCGAGTCCTGTTGCGCTCCCTCGCCCGGAATACGGCGACAACAGCTAACTTCAAAACCATCCTCGATGATCTCGAAGCCTCTCCCAAAGGGCTTTCAGACAGAACGGTGAGCACCTACATGCATGCCTTGGAACGGATTTTTGTAGTCGAAGACTTGCCAGCATGGCAGCCCTCCCTCCGGTCGAAAACAGCCATCAGGACCTCTCCCAAACGCCACTTTGTCGACCCCTCAATTGCTGCGGCTGCCTTACGTGTAAGCCCCGAAGCCCTCCTGCAGGATTTCGAACTGTTTGGTCTACTGTTCGAATCCCTTTGCACACGGGACCTTCGGATCTTTGCACAATCGCTTGATGGTGATGTCTTTCACTACCGCGATAAAACAGGACTCGAAGCGGACTTAATCCTTCGGCTGCGCGATGGCAGATGGGGCGCAATTGAAGTGAAATTGGGCCAGCGCGCGGCGGATGAGGCAGCTAAAAACTTATTAAAACTCAGTGACCGCATCGATCAAATGAAAACCCCGGCACCCTCTTTTCTCATGATCCTCACTGCAAGTGAGTACGCCTTTCAACGACCAGACGGGGTGTGGAACGTCCCCCTTGCCTGCCTCGGGAATTGAACGAGGCTCGGGGCGAAATGGCCATTAATGACCGGGTCAGGGGTGGATGGCGGATTGGGTGCTGTAGGCTGTCCAAGCGGCATGGAGGGCGCTTTCGTCAAGGTCCGGCAAGTCGTCGAAGCGCTGGCTCGGAAAGGGCGCGTTGGGCGTGAGGTAGCGGAATTCGAGGGAGGGGTTTTGCGCGGTGAGCCAGTCAAGGATTTGGCCTACAGAGGCTTGAAACGAGGCGAGGCGCACCAAGGGCTCCTGCGGATGGCGGCCCAAAACCCGCTCCGCCACCGCCGAAACGACCTTGCCCAGCGGCACGAACGCGCGCGTCTGCTCACCGTCCCCATACACCCGAACGCAGCCGCCGGTCAGCGCCTCGAACAGGAAGGCGTGCAGCATGGTGTCGAAGCGCATCGCCCGGTTCACGCCGAAGATCTGCCCGGACCGCAGCACGTGGACCGCGCGCTCCGGAGTCGCCAACTGGGCGAAATAGCGCTCGCCGAGCCACTTCGAGTGGCCGTAGCCGTTCTGCGGAAACGGCTCGGAATCAGCCCGCAGCCCTTCACGGAATCCGTACACTGCGGTCGAACTCAAGTAGATTGCGCGCCGCACTTCGGGCCGTTCTTCGAGCGCACGCACGAGCGAAAGCGTGCCGTATCCGTTGATTTGGTCGTACTGCACGTGCTGGCTGTGGTGGTAGGGCTCTTGGACGTGAGCGGCCAAATGCAGCACCACATCATGCCCCGCGCACGCCTCCGCCAACCGGCGCGTGTCGAGCAGGTCTCCGTGCACGAAACGCACGTTCGTGTAGGCCGGTTGCCTCAGGAAAAAGCGGCGATCGCCCTGGACGAGCGCATCGTAGACGGTGATTTGCTCGATTTCGGGCGCGGCATCCAAGGCGTCGCACAGGGCCGTGCCCACGTAGCCAGCGCCGCCGGTGATGAAGAGTTTCATGAGCGGGATTTGGTGGGTTCGAGGTGGAGGCCGCATTCGGTCTTCGCACTGCCTTGCCAACGGGCGGCCCGGGCGTCGGCCCCTGCCCATCGGCGGGTGCACGGGACGCAGCCGATGCTCTGATAACCCGCGGCCTCCAAGGGGTGCTTGGGCAGATCGAAGGCGCGGAGGTAGTGGTAAATATCGCGGGCGGTCCAGGCGAGCATGGGGTGGTATCGGAGCACCCCGCGGGAATCCGTTTCGAGGCGCTGCTTTTGGGCGCGGTGCTTCGTTTGGTCCGCACGAATGCCACTCAGCCACACCTCGCCCGGCTGCAAGCAGGCCTCCATCGGCTCCACCTTGTTCAACCGGCAGCACGCCTCGATGTCTTCCGAGTGCAGCAGCGACCCCTTCGCCGTGCGCTGCTCGGCAAACGTGCGAGGACTCCGGACGACCTCGAGTTGGAATCCCAACTGCGCCTGCAGTTCCCGAGCGAAGGCATACGTCTCAGGGAACAAATATCCGGTATCAATCAGGGCCACCTGAACATGCGGAAGTGCACTCAACATGTGGAGTAGCGGCACGCTTTGGGTTTGAAAAGATGAGGTCGCTACCACGCGGCGGTCTTCAGCAGCCCATGCGCGGATGCATGCATCCAAATCGCGCACCGTCTCCTGTCGCAGCGCTTCAAAGTCATCTCCCAATCGCATGCCCAAATTTCGTTATGTGACCGGAGTCACACAACAGAATCAGGCCGATTTTGACAGTACCGGGAGAATCGCCTCCGCGATTACAACCACCCGTGCCCGCGCATCCAGTCGTCGTTGTACACCTTACCGACGTAGCGCGAACCGTGGTCGTGGAAAAGGCAGACCACCACGTCGGTGGGCTTGAGCTGGTCCTTGAGCTGGCGCAGCCCTTGGAAGGTGGAGCCGCACGAGTAGCCGAGGAACAGCCCTTCTTTGCGGGCGAGTTCGCGGGCGGCGAGGGCGCCGTCCTTGTCGGTGACCTTTTCGAAGCGGTCGATGAGCTTGAAGTCGACGTTCGCCGGGAGGATGTCTTCGCCCACGCCTTCGGTGATGTAGGAATAGATTTCGGACTCGTCGAACTCGCCGGTTTCGTGGTACTTTTTCAGGACGCTGCCGTAGCTGTCGATGCCCCAGAGTTGGATGTCCGGGTTTTGCTCCTTCAGGTAGCGGCCGGTGCCGCTGATGGTGCCACCGGTGCCGACGCCCACCACGAAGTGGGTAATGCGGCCTTCGGTTTGGGCCCAAATCTCCGGCCCCGTCGTCCGGTAATGGCCCTCGCTGTTCGACAAGTTGTCGTACTGGTTGCACCAAAACGAATTCTCGATGCTGTCGTTCAGCCGCTGCGCCACGCTGTAATAGCTGTCTGGGTGGTCGGCCGCCACCTCGGTCGGGCAGACGTGCACCTCCGCCCCCATCGCCCGCAAGATGTCGATCTTCTCCTTCGATTGCTTGTCGCTCATCGTACAAATCAGCTGGTAGCCCTTCACCGCGCAAGCGAGGGCGAGGCCCATGCCGGTGTTGCCACTGGTGCACTCGATGATGGTGCCACCGGGCTGGATGTCACCACGCTCCTCGGCGTCCTCGATCATCTGGAGCGCCATCCGGTCCTTCACGCTGTGCCCCGGATTGAAGTATTCCACCTTCGCCCACACCTCGCAAGGGAAATCCTCGGCGATGCGGTTCAACTTCACCATCGGGGTATCGCCGATGGTTTCGAGGATGTTCTGGTAGACGCGCTTGGGTGCTGACATGGGGCGGAGAATTCGGGTGCGAAGGTAAGGTGCGCCGGGCGGATGCCGCGGGGAGGGGCAGGCCAAATTCCGTAAAAAGCAAAACCAAAAATCCTTCCACTTGCGGTTGCCACATGGCCCTTTTACACTGCGGACCCAGCCAACCTCGCTCCCCAGCGCCATCGAGGCACACCTGCGTGATTCCATGCAATTCATGCTGGCCGTTGTAGCCGGTGACGAGTGCTTTCAAATTCCCTCGGGACAACGCCCTTCCTCCCTATAAATCTTTGAATAAATGTGCGTTTGACTCAAAAGTTCCTTTGAAAAAATGTATTTTCACTTCCATGAAGCGGAACATCTCAAAGGCACTCAACGCTTGGGCCCAACGAACGAACACCAAACCACTCGTGCTCATCGGAGGACGGCAGGTAGGCAAAACCTGGCTCATGCGTTCAGTGGGATCCAATCACTTCCAAGAAACCGTGTACATCAACTTCGAGCGCAACCCCGAAATGGGATCCGCCTTCGCAGCGAACCTTGACCCCCACCGCATCATCGCTGCACTCGAATTGTTCACCCAAAAACGCATCGAACCGGGGCGAACCCTCCTGATTTTCGATGAAATACAAGAAGCGCCCGCTGCGATGACATCGCTGAAGTATTTCGCCGAAGAACTTTCCGAGCTGCACATCATGGCAGCGGGATCCTTGCTCGGGGTCGGAAAAGGCACCCGCGATTCCTTTCCGGTCGGCAAAGTGGAAATTCACCGCGTGTACCCAATGGATTTCGGTGAGTTCCTGATTGCGGTTGGGGAAGACCGGATGTTCGATTCGCTCCACGCGGCAGACTGGGACCTGGTGGCACTGGTGCACGAGCGCTGCATTCAGTGGTTGCGGGCGTATTTTGTCGTTGGAGGAATGCCCGAAGTGGTCCAACTTTTCGTCAATCGTGGGGAATGGAGCGAGATTCGCGAACTGCAAGGCCAAATCCAACGCGCAATCGACCGCGACTTCTCCACCCATTGTCCCCCGCGTGAACTCCCACGACTGCGTGCGGTTTGGGCCAACCTCCCCGCTCAGCTTGCCCGTGAGAACAAAAAATTCCTCTACGGCAGCATCCGAAAAGGTGCCCGAGCGAAAGATTTTGAGGGCTCCATCGATTGGCTGGTCAACTATGGCGTGGTCCACCAAGTCTTTCGTTATTCGAAAATTGGGCATCCGCTTTCGGCCTATACCCAAACCAAGCACTTCAAACTCTATGCGCACGACATTGGACTTCTGGGCGCACAAGCCGGCTTATCACCGAGCACAGCGGCGCATGGCGACGCCTTATTTCAGGAGTTCAAAGGAGCACTCACCGAGCAATTTGTCCTGCAGCAACTTGCCGCGAATCAAATCCCTTCGCTGGGGTATTGGTCGAACGACGCCGGCGAATCCGAGGTCGATTTTTTGTTCGAATTGGATGGAAGCATCACCGCCCTTGAAGTCAAGGCCGCCGAAAACCTGCGGAGCAAGTCGTTGCGCACGTTTCACCAACTCAACCCTACGGCACGTTGCCTACGGACGTCCCTCTCCCCGTACCGCAAAGAAACATGGCTGACGAACCTTCCGCTTTACGCACTTGGTGTCGCCCCGATGGGCTAGCGGAAGCGCAGGGCGGTGGCGGGCTGGATGCGGCTGGAGGCCCAGGCGGGCAGGACCATCGCGGCCGCGCACACCGCGAAGGCGCCGAGTTCGATGAGGGCGATCCGGGGGAGGTTCAGCGAGATGGGGACCGTGTCGATGTAGTAAGCGGCGGGGTCGAGCGTGATGATGCCGGAGGAGATTTGGCCTAGCGCGAGGCCGAAGCCCAGCAGGTTGCCCCAGAGGAAGCCGCGGCCCAAAATCCGCGCCGCATGCGCCACGAAGATGCGCACCACCGCCCCGTCCGCCATGCCCAACGCCTTCAGCAGCCCCACCATCGCGGTGCGCTCGAGGATGATGATCAGCAGCGCCGACGCCATGTTGATGATGCTGATCAGGACCATCAGGCCGATGATGATTTCCACGTTCAAATCGAGCATGCCGAGCCACGAGAACATCTCGGGGGACTGTTCGATGACCGTCTTCGTGGTGTAGCCCAAAGGCAGCGCCTGGTACAACAGGTCGTCCGCCTCCCAAAGCCCGTCAAAGTCCTCCAGGAACACCTCGTACCCCGAGGCGTGGAAGCGCGACCCGCCGCCAGCCGACACGGCCTGCCACCCCTCGGCCGTCCGGGTGAACCGCACGGTATCGCCCGCCACCCGCTCATCGCTCGGCACGGCAACGGCCTCGAAATCCCGGTCGGGAAAGGGATGCGGCCCAGGCCCCCGGACGCCGCGCAAGTCCGGGAATGCCCAGCTCAGCGAGGCGCCGCGCGGAAACGCCTCGAGCACGAAGGATGTGGAGTCCACGCGCGCTTGCGCCTCCACGCCCCAGCCCGCGGCCCGCTGCACCACCGGCGCCGGCACGAACACGAACTCCCGGTCGAATTCCAGCAGCCCCGTCTCGTAAATGCCCGCCACGACTAGTCGCCGCGGCCTCGGCGATTCCGTCTCCGCCACCAAATACAAGCGCACCGCGTCCCCGATCGCCAAGTGCAGCTCCCGCGCCTGCGGCCCCGAAATCACCACCGAGTCCCCCGACAGCGCCACCCGCCCCGCCAGCAACGACCGGCGCAGCATCCCCTCATCGAGCCCCTCGCCCACGCCCTTCACCACCACCCCCTCGTGGTCTTCCCGCGTCTCCAGGATGCCCGGCAGCGTGTAGAACGGCTGCACGCGCTCCACCCCATCGGTCGCCGCCAGCGCCGCCTGCAAGGACGGATCCAGCTTGACGTTCAATTGGCCCGGGTCGGTCGCCAACACCTGCACGTGCGCCCCAAACCCCACCACCAAGTCCCGCACCTCCCGCTGGAACCCCTCAACGATGGACGTCGCGAGGATGATGAGGGCGATGCCGAGGGCGACGCCGGCGGTCGCGATTTGGACCACCGGCCGCGACCACGACGTTTTACTCGTCTTCCGCGCCATGCGCGCCGCAATGTGCCGGGGCAGATTCATCGGGTGCAAGTTAACCGCTAAATTCGGCGCATGGCTCGCTTCCTGCTCCTCCCTTTCGTGCTCCTGGCTGCTGTAGGCCAAGCCCAACTCGTCGCCGAACCGCAGGCCGCCGAACTGCACGTGGCCGAACGCACCACCCCCCCGCGGCGG
>JALQTD010000084.1 GCA_023264155.1 Flavobacteriales bacterium
TAAAAGGCCAGGCTGCCGACCAACAGCCAAAGGTTGCGGGTGCGCTGGCCCCAGGCCGTCGTGCGCGGCAGCGCGAAGTACACCGTCAAGAAGAACGGCAGGAAGTACGCCAGGAAGGTCACGCTGCTGAAGACCATGGCTGCGAAAGTACGCGAACCGCGGACGGCTCCTGCGAAAGGTGATCCGTGTCAGGTTAAGGCGTCTTGGAAAGGGGATGGGGTCAGGGAGCGGGGGGAGGGGAAG
Source organism: Flavobacteriales bacterium (assembly GCA_023264155.1). Lineage (GTDB taxonomy): Bacteria > Bacteroidota > Bacteroidia > Flavobacteriales_D > Sanyastnellaceae > JALQTD01. The sequence goes on from JALQTD010000084.1 coordinate 244, forward strand.
GAGTAGGTTTGGTCTGAAGAAACAACCCAAACATTTCAACCATGAAAAAGCGCACTCCGGTCAGCACCATCATGACAGCAGACGTCGTGACGGTCAACAAAACGCAAAAACTCCGCGATGTTGAAGAGCTGCTGAAGCAGAAGCACATCCGCCACATCCCGGTGGTCAGCGGTACGGAGGTCATCGGCATGATCAGCCGCACGGATCTGCAGAAAATCAGCTTCGTGAACGATTTCGAAGGCGAAGGACTCACCACAGCCATTTACGATGCCCTGAGCATTGAGCAGGTGATGACGAAGGAACTCACGACGGTGCAGGACACCGACACCATTCACGAGGTCACCGATGTGTTGGCTGCGAATGAGTTCCATGCCCTTCCGGTGCTCAAAGACGGGGCGTTGGCAGGCATTGTGACGACAACGGACTTGCTGAAGTACTTGTCTGCTCAGTATTGAACGAACCACCACTTGAAACCGGGCCGGCCTTTCGAAAGAGGGGCCGGCTTTTTACTTTTAGGAAATGCAATGGTGGAAGCGTTTCGGAGTGATGTTCGCCATCCGGTGGATGGGGTTGGGGGCTGGGATGCTCAGTGCCCAAGACATCCAATGGTATGCCGTTCCCGAAGGTGCGGACTGCGAAATCCTGCGGGGAGCAAACCGCTGGAGCCTGCAAGAGGCATGGCTGCAGGGCGAATCCAGCACGGGTCACACCGTGGCATTCGCCATGAACGCCGGTATGTTCCATCCCGATGGCACGCCTGTAGGCCTGCACGTCCATCGAGGCACCACCACGGCTCCACTGAACCAGGAGACTGACCGTCCCGGCAATTTCTTCTTGCAGCCGAACGGCGTGTTTGGTGCCGACACTTCCGGAACGTGGCGGGTGGTGACCACCGCTGAAGCCTCAGGCATCGCCTGGGTGGAAGCGACGCAAAGCGGCCCGATGCTCCTCATCGAGGGCCAACTGAATCCGCTGTTCAATGCCGATTCGCCCAACGCTTACCTCCGCAACGGCGTTGGGCTGGCAGCGGACGGAACGGTGTGGCTGGCCTGCTCCCGCGTTCCGATGAATTTCCACACGTTCGCCGAGGCCATGCGGACCCGCGGGTGCACGGATGCCTTGTATTTGGACGGTGCCATTTCACAAGCGTGGGAGGCCAGCGAATGGCCGGCTCCCCCCACGACCGGAAGTTTTGGCCCCGTTTTATTGGTCTTTCACCCCGAGCACTAGCCGTAATTTGCGAGCATGTTCGAAAACCCGTTGATCGCTGAAGCGGAATGGCCGAAGCTGGCGGAAACGCCTTTCAAGCCGCTGCCCCCGGCCTATGCCACCCAACGCAAGGCAGTGGCCGGCCTCATCACCCTGGCGCTTGCGGTGGCTGCGGCCGTGCCGTGGGGGCTTGCCGCTTTTGAAGTGGAGGTCCCGGGTGCACTCAAGTGGGGGGCGCTGGTGGCTTCAACGGCGCTATCCGGTGGGGTTTGGGTGAATGCCGTTGTGGGGTTCCTGTACATGGGCTACGCCGTGCGGCGGCATGACGTGACGTTCAAGAGCGGCTGGTTGTTCCGCACCCGCGTGACCGTTCCGATGTCCCGCATCCAGCACAGCGAAATCTTCCGCGGCCCGTTGGACCGGTGGCTTGGCCTGAGCACCTTGCGCATCTACACGGCGGGAAGTTCCGGGGCGAACCTGAGCATCCCCGGCCTTCAAGACGAAACCGCCCAAGCCATCCGTTCGACCTTGATCAGCCATGGCGCCCAGCACTGATTTCACGGCGTGGCAACGGCAACACGCCTTGGGCATGCTGCTCTTCACCGGGCGGAATTTGCTGCGGGTGGCCAAGGCGTTCTGGCCCCTGTTGTTCACCCTGGCTGCGAATGCGGAATGGGCGCTGCGCGTGGGCATTTGGGCGGGATTGGCGTTGCTGCTGGCGGTGGCGGCGTTCTCGGTGGTGCAGTTCCGGCGGTTCGGTTTCCGCATTCGGAAGGGCGCTTTGCATGTCAGGAAAGGGGTGTTTCAGCGGAGCCGGTTGGTCATTCCGCTCGAGCGGGTGCAGGCGGTTCACTTGAAGCGCAACCCCATCCAGCGGTTGCTGGGATTGACCGGGCTGTCGGTGGACACGGCCGGTTCGAAGGGCAATGAATTGGAACTGGTGGCGCTGCGCCTTGACTTCGCCCAGCACTTGCAACAGGCGCTCTCCGAGGCGCATGCGGTGGATGCCGATGAGGCGGAGGAGCCGGACCGGCCGCTGTTCGCCTTGAACATCCGGGAGCTGTTGCGGGTGGGCTTGAGCATGAACCACTTGCGCAGCGGGCTGGTCGCGCTTGCGTTGCCACTTTCGCTTGCAGGCCAAATCGATGGACTCGTCGAAGGGTGGATTGCCGCCTTGCCGTGGTGGGCCCTGCCGCTCTTCTCGTTGCTCCTCGTGGTGCTGTGGTTTCCGGCGCTGCTGCTGGTCGCGGGGTTGGGGGTGGTGACCTCGTTGGTGGTCGCGGTGATCAAGTATTTCGGGTTGCGTTTGGACCAGACCAAATCCGGGCAATTCTCGCTGCAATCCGGCCTGCTGAACCGCGTGGCCTTCACCATCCACCGGACGAAGGTGCAAACCGTGCAATGGACGAGCACGCCGCTGACCCGGGCGCTCGGCATGGCCACGGCCCAATGGTCGCAAGCGCGGGCCGGCGGGACCGAGGGGGCGCGGGAGGGCCAGCTCCGCATCCCGGGCGTGCCACGGGCCACCCGCCAAGCCCTCGACGGGCTGATGTTTCCCGACTGGAACGAAGAGCTGCCGAAGGAACTCACGCCCCAACCGATTTACGGGTGGGTGCTGTGGGCGCGCTGGTGGATCGCGGGTGCCTTGTTGGGGTGGTGGTCCGTGGTGGCCGGCGCCTTGGTGGTGGCGTTCGGAGCGTACTGGTCGTTCCGAACGGCGAAAGCGCGGATGGCGCGGTGTTCGCCCGAGGCCATAGCGGTGTACCAAGGTTGGTGGAAACAGCGGGTCACGATGACGCAGGTGCACCAGGTGCAGCGCGCGGCGTTCAGGCAATCGTTTTGGCATGCCTACCGCGGCATCGCCCACGTGACCCTGTTCACGGCCGCCGGCAACCTCCACTTGCGCTTCTTGCCCGCCGCCCAGGCGCAAGCCCTCGTCGACTACGTCTTGTTTGAAACCGAACGGTCCGACCGGCCGTGGATGTAACCCTTGAAAATCATGCCGCTCTCCCCGCTGAACAGGAAGGAAATTGTTGTTTTTTTGGCAGCAACACTGTTGCTGATGGTTGGCCTCATTTCCTGCGATCCGCGCTTGCCGCAACGGGATGTCCAAGGGCATCGGGGCGCCCGCGCGGTGTGGCCTGAGAACAGCTTGCAGGCCTTTGTGTTCGCAGCCGAAGTGGGCGCAACGACCCTGGAGCTGGATGTCGTGGTGACGGCGGAGGGGGCCGTGGTGGTGAGCCACGAGCCGTGGCTGAACCCGACGATCTGCAGCGGTCCGGAGGGCGAGTCGCTCGGCCCGGAATCCCGGGTGAGCTTGTACACGATGCCGCTCGCGACGTTGCAACGGTGCGACTGCGGATCGCTGGGCAATCCGCGATTCCCTCGGCAGCAGCGGGTGCCGGCATTCAAACCGACCTTGCAGCAGGTGGTCGACGCGGTGAACGGTTGCCGCCGGCCGTCGGTGCGGTACAACATCGAGATCAAGCACGAACAGGACTGGGTGGGCGTGCACGCGCCGGAGGCCGAAGTGGCGGTGGAGCGCGTGTTGGCGGCCGTGGCTGCGGCCGGGATTGCGGAGCGCACGACGTTGCAGTCGTTCTCGGCGGCCGTGTTGGAGCGGGTGCATGCGGCCGCGGCGGGCGTGCGGACGGCTTGGTTGATGGAGGAGGAGCGCGGAGTGGAGGAGGCCTTGGCGCTGCTGAGCTTCAAGCCGGACATTTACTCGCCGCACCACGTGCTCTTGTCGCCGGAGGAGGTCGAGCGGGCGCATGCGTTGGGGGTGCAGGTGGTGCCTTGGACGGTGAATGAAGCGGAGCGGATGGCCGAGCTGTGGACGTGGGGCGTGGATGGGGTGATTTCGGATGATCCGGAATTGGCGTTGGAGGTGGCCGCCCAAACCCCTTTGCCAACGCTTGACGCTGGAATCAGCTATTGAAATGAAAGGGGGCATGAACCCCACCGGCCGCTCAACGGAACGCGCGCCACGCCGAAATCAGCCGCGAAAAACTACTGAATTTCCAAGGTTGAAAGTCGGCGCAGCTCGCGCACGTCCACAAGTCGAACAGGGCGGTGCGCATCACCCACGCCCCGTCGTGGTTCGAGCGGTGCAGCGGTGACTCATCATCACTCAACGTCAACCAAGGGTTGTGGAGCACCGTTTGCCGCAAACCGGCCTGCTTGAAGGCGTCAAGGACTTGCTTCGAATCGGTGGCGAGGAAGAGCTGCGATCGGTCCGCAAACCGCTTGCCTTGCTTGATTTCGGCGAGCCATTTCCGCCACTGCGTGCTCGTTGATTTGTCGGTTTGCCGGACGTGCAAGGCCGCGCAATCGGCGGGATTCAGTCCCATCGAGGGCCATTCGGCCTCAATGGAGCGGATGACATCGGGCCGGGGCCAAACCATCCGAGTGTCCGACCAATGGGGCTTGCGGATGACGTCCATGTAGAGCAGCAAGGTCGGGCGTTCCAACTTCCGCCAAGGGATCCGGTAGCCCATGGGGGCGATGGGGACGCTCTGAACGCGATCGATGATGCATCTCGGCCGAAAAACCAGGTTGACTTTGCGCAGCAGCCTGCCGGAGAGCGCATTGTGTCGGTAGGTTGTGTTGAGTGCCCGAGTGATGTGCGCGGAGGCTTGCCGGATGCGGAAGGGGTAGTCGGTGTGGCGGTGGGGGGCGAAGTGGGTGCGCTGTGAGGGGATTTGGTCCGCTTGGTAGGTGTCCAAAATCGCCTCAAAATCTGGCGATTGCATGAACAGTGGGTGCGGACACGTCAGCCACCGACTGAACGCGTCTTCGCCCAACTCACCGAACATCCCATCCCTGAAATCCGCTACGCAAAGGGACTGCTCCCGTTCCGCAATTTCCAGCATCTGAACGATGTGGTGGATGCGGTCGCCGATGCCGGTGTTGCTGCGGTACCAAAGGAGGTGTCGGTCGTTTGCGCCCATGTGCATTAACTACGTAAACGCGTGCGCCGAGGTTTCAGCGCAATCAAAGGTGCTGGTCCAACAACATGATCATCAAGGCGCACGAGGCGGCACCGAGTTCGAGCTCGCGTTTGTGCACGTTTTCGAAAACGTCGCGTGCACTGTGGTGGTAATCGAAGTACCGTTGGCCATCGGGCATGAGGCCGATCAACACCGGGCGGGGGGTGTGCTCCTTGAGTGGCGAAATGTCCACGCCGGCCCAGCCTTGGCGCGAACTGTTAAGCCCGTAGGGCTCCAAGAAGGGCAGGAGGGACTGCAACCATTCGACCTCCTGGAGCTCGGCGTCGATGCTGAATCCGCGGGGGACCAGCCCACCGGCATCGGATTCCATCGCCCCAACGACGCGCTCGTTCGCATCCGCATAGGCCGCTGCGTAGGCCTTGCCACCTCGGTTGCCGTTTTCTTCGTTGATGAACAGGACGAAGTGCAGCGTGTGGCGCGGTTGGTAGCCGATGGCGCGGAGGAGCCGCAAGGCTTCGAGGGTGTGGACCACGCCCGCGCCGTCGTCGTGCGCGCCTTCTCCGATGTCCCACGAGTCGAGGTGGCCGCCGAGGGCGATGATTTCATGCGGGCGTTCACTTCCCCGCAGCACGCCGATCACGTTGCCTTGTTCGCGCTCCCCGAGGTCGCGGCAGTTCATGGCGAGCGATACCCGATTAGACGGATCGGCTTCGATGTGCTGGGCGAGCAGCCGGGCGTCGACGGTCGAAATGGCGGCAGCCGGCACGCGCGGCACAGTATCCGCATAGTACATCGCGCCGGTGTGGGGCACCGTGTCATATGCGTGGGTCATGCTGCGAACCAAAGCGGCAACACCCCCGGCTTGTGCGGCGGCGATGGCGCCCCGGCCGCGTTGATCCACGGCTCCCCCGTAAGCTGAACCCGTGTTGATGAGCAGCGGGTCCATGGGCCGGTTGAACAGGATGATGCGGCCTTCGGTTTGGTCCCTCGGCAATTCAGCGAGTTCCTCGATGCCCCGCACCACCACGCAAGGCGCCTCCAATGCGCTGTCGCCCGGCGTCGGATCCGAACCGCCCAAGGCCGTCACGCGCAAGGGCATCTCCTCGCAGCTGGCCGAGCACAACGTGCCGCGCGTCCACGAAGGCACGATCACCGGCATCACGAACACCGAGTCCGCCCCATTTGCAGCGAGGACTTCGGCGCCCCACGCCATCGCTGCATCGGCTTCAGGCGAACCGCTCAAGCGGTGACCGATGCCCTTCGTGAGTTCCCTGAGCCGCTCGTAGCACTCCCCGTTGCCGAGGGCTTCTTCGAACAGGGCTCCCGCGCGGGCTTGGTCGCTTTCGGCCCATTGCGCCGACAGGGGGCCGTTTAAGGCCAGTAAGCAAAGGAGGAGGGGACGTGTCATGCCGCCGAATTTACGGCTTCACTGCGCGAATTCCCGTTGCAGGTTGGCGACGGTTTCGGCCGGCAGGTCGTTCAGGTCCAGGATCATGAAGCCGTCGAGGGCGTCGTTGAATTTGGGGTCGTGGTTGAAGGCGAGGATGCGCGCGTTTTGGGCCAAATACCGCTTCAGCAACACCGGCACCACCGCCCCATCCGGCTCGATGTCCGCCACCACCCGGTCGAGCCCCCGGATGTCCCTCCCCACCGCACTGAGCAACGCCTCGAGGTCCTGCTTCCGGCCATTCACCACCTTCGGCCGATACGGCTTGCGCGGCTTCACGGCATCCGCCAGCACGTCGGCCGGGGCGTTCCGGTGGATGTAGTGCATCATCAGCAACTTGGACAGCGGGTTGTACCGGTTGGAGATGGTCACCGGGCCGAGGACGTAGCGGCACGTGTCGTGGGCGACGAGTTGGGACAACACACCTTTCCACAGCAGGAACAAGGGCATGCGGTGCTTTTGGTAGGGCACGGGGACGAAGGAGCGCCCGAGTTCGATGGACTGTTCGAGGACCGGTCGGAAAGCGCGGCTGAACCGGAACAGGGTCGAGGTGTAGAAGCCGCGCTTGCCGAAGGCGTCCATGATTTGGGCCCCAAAACCGATGCGGTATGCCCCTGCGAGCGCCTGCCCCTTCTCGTCCCAGAGGAACAAGTGGTGGTAGTGGAGGTCGAACTCATCGAGGTCGGATGCGTGGTGGGTGCCTTCGCCTACGGCCCGAAACGTCTCCTCGCGGGACCTTCCGATTTCCTGCATCATCAGCGGGATTTGGTCGTAAGCGGCGAGGTAGCAGCGGAATCCGCTCTGTTCGAACAGCAAGGCTGAAGGAGGGAGCGCATCGAGTTCCCGGGCCAACGGCTCCGCGGGAATCGCGTCCACGAGGGGGGCGACCTGCAGGCCGCGGCTGCGCGTGCGTTCGAACCAGGCCCGCGGCACCCGCACCGAAGAGGCAAGGGCGTAGGTCTTTGCCCGGTAGAAGCGGGTGATCTGTTCCGGGTCATGGAAATGGGCCACGTCGCGCACGGCGATGGGTTTTCCCATGCGGATCCGGAGGGTGCGCGGGCCTTTGCGCAGCTGCCGTGACCGCATGGGCTTGTGAATGACGGGCAACCGCCGCAGCCCCGGGTGCACGGCCTCGAACAGCTTCATCAGGTCCACGCTGTATCCGTCGAGGTAGACGGGTAGGACGGCCGCTTTTGATTCAGCTTGAAATGAAGCCACTTGGGGTGACCAGCGGCCGTCTGTAACGGTCTTGAGGTCTCGGCTCAAGCGGCTCACCTGCCCAGCAGGGAACACGATGAGGCAGCCGCCGGCCTGCAGGTGGTGCAGCGCTGCTGCCTCCTCGCGGAGGACGAGCGGGTCGAGCGGGTCGAAGGTGCGCTGGTCGGCAGGAAGGAGGAGCTTGGCGTCGGTTCGGTGGGCGAGGATTTGGCCCAAAACCACCAACTGATCCACGACGCCAAACGGGTGATTCGCCACCACGATGACCCCGCCCTCCGCCGGCACGCTCCCGTCCGCATGCACCCACTCGGCCTGCACGCCAAGCAATTGCAGGAGGTGCGCGATGAATGCTCGGGGCGCCTCCTCCTGCAGCTGGGCTACGCGCTTCAATCCCGCGAGGCGGTACAGGACCCCGACGTACGGATTCCGGGGGTCGGTTTTCAACGCCGCAGCCAATTCCACCTTGGATTGAACTGGCTGTTCGTATTCAGCACTCATGGGCATGTTGGCGGCGAAATTAGCTCCGGGGGGCAGCGCCTGCATGAAGCCAAGGTTAA
>JALQTD010000085.1 GCA_023264155.1 Flavobacteriales bacterium
CACGTCCTCCGCCACCATGCTGTTCGAAACGTCCAAGGCGATCATCACGTCCACCCCCTCGGTCGTGATCTCCTTCAAACGCGCGCCCACCTTCGGGTCGAGGATGCCCAGCAGCACTGCCGCCACGGCCAATCGCCACACCAAGAACCGCCAACCGTCTCGTCCCGGGCGCAAGCGCGGCATGAATTGTCCAGTTAAGCTGGCGTCCATCAACCGGTCCATTGCGCGGCGCTTCCACCGCAAGTGCAGCAGGAAAATCACGAGCATGACCGGCAAAACGGCCAGCATGGGCACCCACTCGCTGCGCTCCCATTGCACGTTCGGCGCGACGCGCTCCACGGTCAGTACGATCCCGCCGAGCACCGCCCAAAACGCCAATTCCGCCAGGATGAGCGCCACTGCAATCGGGTAAGTTCGAAAGGCTGCCGGTTGGTTCATGCGATGCTGCGAATGAAATAGGTGCGACACAGGAACTCGCCGAGCAGGGCCAAGGCAGCAATCAGCGCAAACGGAAGGAACTCTTCGGTTTTTTGGTTGTAACGGAGCACATTGAACCGGGTTTTCTCGAGCTCGTCGATCTCGTCGTAAATGGCGGCGAGTTTCTCTTCGTTCGTGGCCCGGAAATACCGACCACCGGTTTCACGGGCGATGTTTTTCAGGACGTCTTCGTCGATTTTCACCTCGACCCAGTCGTAGCGGTAGCGGTCCCCGCTTTTCGCCACGGGGCTGCGCGCTTTGCCGATGGTGCCTACCCCGATGGTGTAAACGCGGATGTTGTTGAGTTTGGCGAGCTGGGCGGCGTCGACCGGTTCGATGGCCCCCGAATTGTTCACCCCGTCCGTCAGCAGGATGATGACCTTGCTGTCCGCCTCGGAGTCGCGCAACCGGGTGACTGCGGTGGCCAGTCCCATGCCGATGGCGGTGCCCCCCGTCAGCAGACCGGTCTCGAGGGAGGCGATGCCATTCATCACCACACGCTGGTCGGTGGTCAGCGGCACTTGGGTGAACGCCTCGCCTTCGTAAGCCACCACGCCGATGCGGTCGTCGGGCCGCGCCTCCACGAACTCGGAAGCCACGTTTTTCGAAGCCTCGAGCCGGTTCGGTTCGAAGTCCTTGCTCAGCATCGAAGCGCTCAAATCGAGGGCCAGCACAATGTCGATGCCTTCCCGCGTCAAATCTTCAATGCTCGAGGAACTCTGCGGTCGACCTGCCGCGATGGCCAGGAAGATCAAGGCCAAATTCCGCAACGCAAAGGGCAACTCCGTCACCGCGTGCAGCATCCGATTCCCCAGTTTCTCCTCTTGTTCGGGGGTAGGCAGGTTCAGCAAGGCCGAAGGATATCGCCCCGCCGCGAGCCGCCAAATCCGCAGACCAAGCAAGGCCAAAGCAAACAGCAACAATGCCCACGCCCACGGCGTGGCCCATTCGAAATGCTGCACCGCATAACTCACCCCCACGCCACCCGCCAACAGCGCCGCCGCATGGGGCATCATGGCCCACATCAACCGCTTCATTCCGAGGGCATTTCCACGCGCAACCGCGTGCGTTCGACAAATTCGATGGCCATCCGGACCACCCGCTCGTGTTCCTCGGCGCCGCCGTGGTATTTGGCAAACTTGACCAAATCCGTCAATTCCAGCACCGCTAGGAGGGCACGTTGGTGGTCGGCTTCCACGCCGGTGGAGGCAATTCCCCGACGGATTTCGGCCGTCGTCAGCTCCATCGCTGCAAAATGGTACCGGTGTTCGAGGTAGGTGCGCAGGGCCGCACTGACTTCGGAGTGGTGGCCTTTGACATTGCCTCGCTTCCATGCCGCCCGTTCCTGCACGCTGCGCAGGGTGCGCAAGGCAATGACGTCAGCCGGTTCCCGGGGCGCCTCCGGTGTTTGCGGGGTGGCTTCCGTGCGCCCTGCGGCCCAGCGGCGGCGCGCATACCACGCTCCGACGGCGGCTGCCGCGAGCAGGAGCACGGCCAGGAGGTAGGGGAGGGCGCGTTGCAGCCGTTCCCACAGGGTCCATTGGACGTCGAGGACGTCGGCGTAGTCTGCGATTTGGCCTTCATCGCCCAATTGAGGGCTGCGCACGACGAAGAGCAGGGCATTTGAGCGCAAGGTGTCCGCGCCCAGAACCAAGGGCAACTCCGGCATGCGGACCACCCCGGTATCCCACGTCGTCACGCGCATCGAGCGGGTCACCGCGATGGCGTCTCGGCCGTCTTCGAGCGTAACGAGCGCCGTGTCCAAGGGGCGCTGCTCGAGGATTTCCCAACCGCCGGGGAGGGTGTCCTGCTCGGCGGGCCAGGCAAACGCTGCGGATGTGCGCGACGGATCCCGGATGGCTTCCAAGTGCACCCAGGTTTGGCCGCCCAAAGCCAACGACGCCGTATCCGCGCGCAACGTCACCTCCTGAGCAGAAGTCGAGGCGCCCATAAGAGCGAGCAATGCGATGGTCATCAGCCACTTAGCCACGGCGGTCAAACAATTGCATGAGGGGTTGGACATAGGGCTCGTTCGTGAGCAGGACGGCTTGGTCCACGCCCGAACGTGCGAACATGGAGCGGAGGGCGGCCTCGCGTTCGCGCTCCTTGGCGGCAAGGCGCAACCGAGCGCGCTTGTTGGTCGTGTTGATCCAGCGGGTTTCGCCGGACTCGGGATCCGTGGCAGGCAACCACCCGACGGCGGGCAGCTCGCGCTCTACGGGGTCTTCCACCCGCAAGGCAACGACATCATGCCGCCGGCCGGCACGCTTCAGCACCGCGTCGAAGTCGGTGTCCCGAAAGTCCGAAATGAGGAAGCAGATGGTCCGTTTTTTCATGGCTTGCAGGAAATGCTGCAGGGCACTGCTCAAGTCGGTGCCTTTTCCTTCCGGCTCGATTTCGATGATTTCTCGGATGATGCGCAGGACATGCGAGCGGCCTTTTTTCGGCGGGATGAACCGCTCGATCCGATCGGAAAACAGGATGGCGCCCACCTTGTCGTTGTTGCCCATGGCGCTGAACGCGAGCACAGCAGCGAGTTCCGAGGCCAAATCCCGCTTCGTCATCCGCCGGGTTCCCATCGCATTCGACGCACTTACGTCGATCATCAAAAACACCGTGAGTTCCCGCTCCTCTTCGAACACCTTGACATAGGGTGTTCCCATCCGAGCCGTCACGTTCCAGTCGATCGTCCGGATTTCATCCCCGTGCTGGTACGCGCGGTTTTCGGCGAACGCCATGCCGCGCCCTTTGAACGCGCTGTGGTATTCACCCGAGAAAATGCGGTCGCTCAGTCCGCGCGTCTTCAATTCCACGCGGCGCACCCGTTGTATCAACTCTGCCGTGTCCATGCTGACTGCGATCAGGGAACCTGAACGTGGTCCATGATTTCGGTGATGATCTGCTCTTGGCTGATGTTTTCGGCTTCCGCCTCAAAGGTGATGCCCACGCGATGCCGCATCACGTCCATGGCCACGGCCCGCACGTCTTCCGGTGTAACGTAGCCGCGGTGCTGCAAAAAGGCATGTGCTTTCGCCGCAACGCCCAGCCCGATGGAAGCCCGAGGGGAAGCCCCGAACCCGATGAGCTGCTGCAGATGCCCCAACCCGTTGTTTTCCGGTTGCCGCGTCGCAAACACCAAGTCCACGATGTAGCGCTCCACCTTTTCGTCCATGTAAATCTTCCGCACCCAGTTGCGGGCGGTCAGGATTTGCTCGGGTTGGATGACCTGCTGCGGCTTGTGCATGCCTTCCGGCCGCAGGTTCGCCCGGATGATCCGCTGTTCCTCGTCTTTCGTCGGGTAGCCGATGACCACTTTGAGCAGGAAACGGTCGACTTGGGCCTCGGGCAGGGGATAGGTGCCTTCTTGCTCAACCGGGTTTTGGGTGGCCAAAACCAGGAACGGTTCCGGCAACTTGAACGTCTCCGCTCCGATGGTCACCTGCCGCTCCTGCATGGCCTCGAGCAACGCGCTCTGCACCTTCGCCGGCGCCCGGTTGATCTCATCCGCGAGCACGAAATTGGCAAAAACCGGCCCCTTCTTCACCTTGAAGCTCTCTTCCCGCTGGTTGTAAATCATGGTGCCCACGAGGTCGGCGGGCAACAAGTCCGGAGTGAACTGGATGCGGCTGAAATCAGCGTGAACGGTCTCGGAGAGGCTTTTGATGGCCAGGGTTTTGGCCAAACCTGGAACGCCTTCCAGCAGCACATGGCCATTTGCCAACAGGCCGATGAGCAACTTGTCCACCATGCTGTGCTGTCCGATGATCACCTTCTCCAACTCCATGCGGATGAGGTCCACGAACCCACTGTGTTCGCGGATTTGCTCGTTCAACGCCGCAATGTCCGGGGCGCCGCTCGCAGCAGTGGTTTCGGTGGTCTGCATGCTGTCTGGGGTCGAGAGGGTCTGCTCCATCATCTTCGTTTTTTCACCAAAATGCGAAGATAAGAGTCAGAAAAGGCCGTCCTCGGGGAAGGGTATGAAATCATGTTAATTTGGGGGCATGGAAAACTTTCGCCCTTTGACGTTGAAATCAGTGATCGGTGATGTGGCTGCTTTTCACCATGCTTTCGGCATTCGAAACGCGCCGGCACCCGAGGCCCGTCCTACTGAAGCGACTATTGCGTTGCGCCACCGGCTCATGGCCGAGGAGAACGAGGAATACCTGGAAGCGGCTCGGGCGGGGGACTTGGTCGAAGTCGCGGATGCGCTCGGGGACATGTTGTACATCCTATGCGGCACCATTTTGCAACACGGCATGCAGGACGTGATCGAGGAGGTATTCCTGGAAATCCAGCGTTCGAACATGTCGAAGCTCGGCGCAGATGGCCAGCCGATTCACCGCGCGGACGGCAAGGTGATGAAGGGACCGAATTACACGCCCCCGGATTTGTCGTTCGTGGCGGAACACGTTTCGGGCCGATGAACCGGTTGTTCGCTTGGGCTTGGGAACGTGCGCTGGCGGGGAAGCCGTGGGTGTTGACGCGTGTTTTTTGGCGTTGGATTCCGTTCAACAGGCCTCACCGGTTCCGCATCCACCGGCTTGAACGCGGGGCGGCATGGGTGGAATCACCGGACCGCCGACCGAACCGCAATCACTTGCGCACGCAACATGCCTGCGCCCTCGCGACCGTGGGGGAGTTCGCTGCGGGGCTCGCGCTCCTTGGGGCATTCCGGCCGACCGAATACCGCTTGATTATGTCGCGCATGGAAGTGGATTTCACGCGCCGCGCGCAAGGGGGCATCACAGCGCACGCCGGATTGGAGCCGGACGATTTGGCCGCCGTCGAAGCGGAATTAAACACGCATGGACGCACTACTTACACGGTGACGTCGCTGTTGAACGATGCAGAGGGGGAACCGGTGGCGAAGGTGCTCACTTTTTGGCAAATTAAGTCCTGGAATCAAATTCGATAAAAAACAGGAAGGGCGGCCTCTGCTAAAGCCGCCCTTTCACCTAACCCAAGAACCGCATTTAAGGCGCCACTTCAGGGATCAACACGCGGTGCGTAGCAGTGGCTTCGCAGCCGGTGTCATCCACCAAACCGAAGGTGTACCGCCCTGCGGGAATCTGCCCCCAGTTCGCCGCGGGGATGTTCCCCTCCAGTTCGGTTGAGCCGATGCGGTAGATCTTGGTGCCATCGGCACTGGTTTCCGCAGTCGCTTCCTCGAGTGAGAGGAAGTACGTGCCTGAGCCACCCAGACCAGAAATGATCGGCGCGACTCCTCCGTCTGCAGCCCTGCTTCCGCTTGCAGGTGTGACGCTGCTGTACCCTTCAAAGACGAGGTAAACACAGGGGTTCGACGGATCGTTCGTGTTCGCCGAAGCGTTGTAGTTGCAGGCCGTCGAAGTCATGCAGCCGAGAACAGGGGACTCGTCGAAATCGCACACGCTGTTGTTGTTTACATCCGTGCAGATGGTGCCCGCGCAATCGTCGTAACCGGCTGGTGGGTACGTGCACGATCCATCGCTTTGGGTCGCGGTGGCATCGTAGTTGCAAGCTTCCGAATCGGTACAGCCTTGGCAGCTGGAGAAGTCGCAGGTAGCGGCATCGGTGGCTGCGGGATTGTAGTTGCAGGCACCTGGGGTTTGGCAACCGCTCACTTCATCCGCATTGCAAACGCTGTCATTGTCCGCATCGCCATCGACCACCGTGCCTGTGCCATCCGTGGCTCCGCTGCAGGTGTCGCAACCCGTCGCGTAGGTGCATGTCGCTGGAGCATTGATTGTAGCGCTGTTGTCATAATTGCAGGCGGTTGCGTCAGTGCAGCCCACGCAGCTGACGAATTCGCATGAGCCATCCGAGTCGGTCGCGGTATCATCGTAGTTGCAGGCAGCGGCATTCATGCATCCAGCTACTTCGTCGATGTCGCACACGCTATCGTTGTCAGCGTCACCATCGACCACCGTGCCCGTTCCGTCCGTCGCTCCGCTGCAGCTGTCGCAGCCAGTTGCATAAACGCAACTCACCGCATCCGAAATCGTTGCGCTCGCGTCGTAGTTGCAGGCCGTCGCGTCGGTGCATCCCACGCAGCTTGTGAATTCGCAGCTGCCGTCCGAATCGGTAGCGTTGATGTCGTAGTTGCAGGCGTTGACGTTCATGCAACCATCCACTTCGTCGGCGTCACAGACCCCATCGTTGTCGGCATCGTTGTCGACGATGGATTCACCGGAGCACGTGTCGCATCCGGTCGGAATCACGCAAGTCGCGGGCAAGTTGAGGGTGGCCGCTGGGTCGTAGTTGCATGCGGAGGCATCGGTGCATCCGGCACATGAAGTGTATTCACAGCTGCCGTCGTCGAACGTGTTGTCCGCCTCATAGTTGCAAGCGGTGCTGGTGGTACAGCCGTAGCAGCTGGTGAAATCCGTGCATCCCGTGTTGTAAACTGCGTCGGCGCTGTAATCGCACGCCGCTGCATTGGTGCAACCAAAACACGAGTAATCGCAATCCAGCGAAGGGTCTCCACCAGGGGCGTAATTGCAGGCGGTTAAATCGCTGCACCCCGTCGGCGGCAATCCCGCCATCGGTGGCCCGGGCATCCCACTTGAAGCAGGGTAGCACGAGGCTAGAACAGGAATGCTTTGGAGGGTTGCGCTGGGGTCGTAGTTAGGCGCCCACGGGATGATGCATCCAACCACTTCCAAGGTGCACGAACCATCATCAATGGCAGCAGCTGGGTTGTAATTGATGGCAAGGGCATTCGTGCATCCGGGAATTTCCAACTCGTCACAGATTTCGTTGAAATTGACATCGTTGAGGCATCCTTCGCAGTTGCTGAAAGCACCGGCAAACGTGCAATTGCCGGCTTGTGTTGCATCCGGATCGTAGTTGCAGGCCGTTGGGTTCAGGCAGCCGATGCACGAGGTGTAATCGCATGCAGTTGAATCGGTTGCATTCGGGTTGTAATCACATGCGGTCGAATCGGTGCATCCGTCCACTTCGTCTTCGTCACAAACACCGTCATTGTCGCTGTCGTTGTCCACCACCGTTCCCGTGCCGTCGGTGGCACCGCTGCACGTTTCACAACCATCTGCAAAGATGCACGAGGCGTTGTTTGAAATGGTGGCCGCATCATCGTAGTTGCATGCTGCTGGAAGCGCACATCCGGCGCACGAAGTATAATCGCACGCCGTCTGTTCGGTGGCGTTCTCATCGTAGTCACACGCTTGGGGATCGGTGCAGCCTTCAACTTCGTCCGCATCGCACACGCCATCGTTGTCGGCATCGTTGTCAATCACCGTGCCCGTGCCATCCGTCGCACCCGAGCAGGTGTCACACCCTTCCGGGAAGAGGCAGGTGGCCGGCGCCGGAATGGTGGCCGCGTCATCGTAGTTGCACGCGGACTCCGACATGCAGCCGGCGCAGCTTGAGAATTCGCACGAGCCGTCGTCCTGTCCGGCGAAGGCATCGTAATTGCAAGCCGTCGCATCGGTGCAGCCCGAAGCTTCCGAATCGCAAATGCCATCATCGTTGGCGTCCGACGTGCAATCGCCACCGCACACGCCGAGAGCATCCTCGAACTGGCAGCTCGCGTTGTCCGCCACCGTAGCCGTCGCATCGTAATTGCAGGCGCTGGACAAGGTGCAGCCTGCGCACGAGGTGTATTCGCAGTCGCTGTTATCGGGGAAGGCCAAATCCGCCGTGTAGTTACAAGCCGCAGCCAGCCCACATCCTCCGATTTCGGTGCAGATTCCGCTCGGTTGGAATCCAGCGGTTGCTTCATCGCCATCGGTGCCTGCTAACAGGGCGGAGGAGATGTCCACGTTGCCAGAAACCGTGGCATTCAAGCCCGGAACGCTCGCCGCATCGTGCCAGTTGCAGGTCAGGGTGACCTCTTCCGTGGAGTGATTCACCACGGCGAACTGCACGGCATCCGGGAAGCTGTTTTCGGTGATGGTCACCGCCGTCGGACCGGCATTTGCTTGGTTGGGCTCGCCGAGCAGGATGGCCCGTTCGTCGCCGGAGAAGGTGTTGCCGGAGAGGGTCACCTGGCTCAAGGTCGCGGGGTTCGCACCGTACGTGGAGCCGTCATCGCGGGCTTTGATGGCGAGGGCTGCGCCCATGGTTTGGCCCAAACCATTGCCGCTGAACGCCGAATTCGTTACCGAAATGTTGGC
>JALQTD010000086.1 GCA_023264155.1 Flavobacteriales bacterium
GTTCGTTTTCGAGTTCCTGGACAAGGACATCGGGGGCGTCGGGGCCGCTGACGATCTCGAAGCAGTTGTCGAACAGGGCCTGGGCCTTGTCGTCGGCGAGGCGCAGCAACTCGACGCTTTCGAACGGCTCGCCGCTCGTCGCGCGGGCCCAAACCATGCCCACCGTGATGTTGTTGTAATCGCCGGGCTCGAGGGTGAAGGGACCCGCGCTTTGCAGGAAGAGGCGGTCGCCGGGCGGGTTGCCGGAGCTCACCTCCGTCCACGGCTCGACCGCTACGCCCTGGGTGCCCCAGGAATACGGGTCGGTGTCACCGGGGAACATGTAATCCGCGGGGATGTCCAGGTTGGCGCCCGTGGCCGGCGTCAGGCCGTCGCCGCCGTAGGCCATGCGCTGCCCGTTTTTCCAAAAACCGCGCATGTAGTTGTAGTACTGGGCGGCGAGGGTGGGCTGGCCGTTTACGCCGTAGTTCCAATTGTAGTACAGGAACTTCCGCATGCCGTAACGCTCGTTGTCCACGATGCCGTCGCCGTAGCCGATGCCGATGCCTTGGTACGGAATGCCGAGCGAATCCACCGCATCGGAAAAGACCTCGGTGAGCGGGTTGTCCACGGAATCGGCATCTTGGTAGGGCCCTTCGAAGAAGTCCACGCCCATGGCCGGCGGGTTTTCGCCGTAGCCAAGGGAGTAAGACGTCGGCTCGTCGAAGGCGTCGCCGTTGTAGGCATAGCCGAGGCCGCGGCGCACGTCCACCCCGACGTAATCGTCGACGTGCCCGCCGAGGTCGCAATCGACCCACTGGGCGAAGTAGGTCTGGGTCAGGGTTTGGGTCCCCTGGTTGATCAACACGTAGTTGTAGAACTGCATGTTGTTCACCTCATCGTTTGTGCTGAAGGCAAAGGCCTGCGCGCGCACCTCCATCCCGATGGGTTCGCCTTGCGACTCGGAGTGGACGTTGCCTTTGTCGTTGAAAATCCAGTAAAAGGTTTGGTCCCCGTAGAGCGGAACCGGGTCCTCGCGCCGCCGCTCGCCGCAGTCGATCTCTTGCAGGAAATCGTACCACGGGTAGTCGCCGGCATTTGGGTCGTAAAACCCGTCGCCGTTGTAATCGTAGAAGGGCGAGAGGTAGTAATCTTGGTTGAGGGCCACGTTGCCGTGCGCCGGGTAGTCGAAGAAGTAGCCCGGGATGCTGTAGCCGGTAGGGAATTCCTCGGCCAAATCGCATTCCGGATCCCCCACGCAGTCGAAGTACTGCCGGTGGCGCATCACGTCCGCCCGTTGCAGGATGACGAACCGGTCGTACTCGTTGCAGGTGGTGGGGTCGACTTCGGCAGCGCCATCGTTGGACAAGGGGCCGGGCCAAAAGTCGTTGCCGGTGGTGCGGTAGCGCACGGCCGCGAGCTTGAGCTGTTGGTCCGGGCTGATGCCCCCGAGCCACAGGGCCCCGCCGTAGACCACGCTGACGCCGTCCTCTTTCGGGACCATGAACGCGCCTTTGTCGATGGCCCGGTCGTACCAAAGGGAGCCCCCGTTTTCGATGAGCGCCCGGACGTTGTTCCATTCGAGGTCGCGCAGGGCGGTGGCCGGGGCGCACGCCGCAGCGCGGGTTTCCGGCTGGGAGGCGGGCGCAGGGGCGGGATGGCCTTTCTGGGCAGCCGCCATCAAGGGGGTAGCGGCGGCGAGGAGGGCGAGGAAGTGCTTGGCGGTCATGGCTCGTGGTTGCTGCGCCAAATTAACACTTCCGCGCCGAATGCAGTTCAGGAAGTCACCTCCACGACCTCGTCGGTGGGGGTGTAATAGAGCAGGCCGCGCGCGGGGGCGCCGACGGCTTCCATGTAGGCGCGGACCTGGTCGTGGTGCTTCGGGGAGGGCTTGCCGGTCTTGAAGTCGAGGACGACCCAGCCTTCCGGGGTGAGGACCAGGCGGTCAGGCCGGCCGAGTTGGCCGCTGGGGAGCCAAAAACTGCGCTCGAGTTCGACTTCGAGGCCGGGGGCGAACAGCGGGGCGATGCCGGCGTTGGCCAGCATCCGATCGATGGTGCTTTCGAGCCAATCCCGGTCTTCGGCCGACCAAGCGAGGGAGCGCTGAAGCTGGCTGCGGAGGTGCGGCAGGTCGGCGGTGGAGTGGATTTGGCCCAACAAGCTGTGCAAGGCATCCCCGCGCTGACGGGCACTCAACCCGCCGCCCGTCCACCACTCCCGCGGCGGCTCGACGACCAGCGGCTTCATCGCCACGCCCAACACCAACTTGTCCATCTGCACCACCGACGGCTCCTTCCGGTACACCCCCTTCCGCGGCGTGCGCGGCGCATACTGAGCGTCCAGCGTGACGGCCCCTTCAGCCGGCTCATACGTCCACGTCCCCCCCTCCATGAGCGGCCACCCGACCGCCCGTTCCACCGCATCCACGAGCACTTCGGTGTACGTCTTCGGCTCGCCTTCCGGCACCTCCCGCGGCTTGGCCGGCGGTCGGATGCCCACGAGCACGTCGAGCTGCACCTTCGGCCGCGTCATCCCCACGTACAGCACGTTCATTTCGTCCAGGAGCTCCTTGTGGAGCTCGTTCAGCCGCACGTCCTCCCGAACGGTGCCCTTCAAGTCGTTCACCTTGAACAACGCCACCGGCAAGCCGAAGACCTCCTCGTCGAGCTCGACCGGCAGGTGGTTCGACCCACCCCGCGTCGAGGCCGGCGCAACCGGCATAATCACCACCGGAAAGGCCTGTCCTTTCGCCTTGTGGATGGTCTTGATCCGAACGGCTTCGGGCTGCTCCGCCGAACGGATGCTCAGCTCGTGCCCGCGGCGATCCCACGCCTCGAGGAAGCCCGGGATGCCGGATTCCTGAGCCGTTTTCGCCTGTTGGGCCTGCTCGAGCAAGCCCTCCACATAGGCTTGGTGCCCCACGTCCCAGCCGAGGGCGCCCACGATGTGACCGATGAGCCCGACGAGCGGCTCCGACGTCCATTGCTCGAGCTTCAAGTCCGGGCAGATGGCGTCGAGCAATCCGGGCAAGTCGAAGCGTTCGCGCGTGCCCTCCTCCCCGGTCTTGCGGGTATAGGATTCGCGTTTGCGGTGGCGTTCGAGGAGTTCCGCTTCGTTCGCCCCCGTCAAAGCGCAATAGCACTGCACGAAGGCGATGCCGTGCCCGAAGTGATGCGGTTCGAGGATGGACCGCAGCAGGGCGATGACGCCGAGGGGCACCGGGTGGCGGCCGAGTTGGAGGCTGTCGTCGGTGAACGTTTTGACGTTGGCCGCGAGGAGCGCTTTGGCAATGGCGGCACCTTGCTTGTTCGTGCGCACGAGGATGGCGCAATCGCCCGGTGGCCGCAGCCGCGGGAGGCCGCCGTCGGGGTCGTAGGTGTGCTGGACGGTGCCGTCGTCGAGGGTTTGCTCGTGGATTTGGCCTCCGATCTGGTGGACCAAACGTTCAAGCACCCACGCCACGGCCCGTTCGTCGAAATCATCTCCCTTCGCGAGGATGGACGACGTCACGGTCACCCGGCCGGCCTGCTCGGTGAAGGCAAACTGCTCGCCCCCGGCGTACACCGCTGCCAAATCCGGGCGCAAGTCCTCCTGAATGGCCCGGTACAGCGTGTTGTTCCACGCCACGATGTGCTGGGCCGATCGGTGGTTCGTCTCCAGCGGTTCCGGTTGCGCTTCGCTCGCGAGCTTGGCCTCGTGCTCGCGCAACGTGGGGGAAAGCTGCTTGCCGATGAGTTGGGGGAGCTTGTTGAGCTGCTCGTAATCGCCGTTGCGCCACCGGTAGATGGCCTGCTTGGCGTCGCCTACGACGAGGCAGCGGTTGCCTTCGGCAAGGAGGTCCGCCACGAGGGGCACCAGGTTGTGCCACTGCGTGATGGAGGTGTCCTGGAATTCGTCGATGAAGAGGTGCTTGTAGCGCACGCCGAGCCGCTCGTAGATGAACGGGGTGGGGTTGTTCTGGACGATTTCCGAAATGTGGACGTTGAGGGACTGCAGCAGGCGGACGTTCTCCTCCGCCTCATAGGCCTGGAACTCGGCGCGCAGCTCGACGAGGGCGCCGATGTAGAACACCTTGTCCTCGAGCCGCTCGTGGGTGCGGTGGATGGCGGCCTTGGGGCCGAGGTACGCGTCGTGGTAGAAGTCCGTGGCGGCGAGCAACGTGGGGAGGATGCCGTCGATGGCGGCGGCGGTGGCGGGAGACGCCTTCTTTCCGGTGAAGTCCTGCGCCTCGATTTGGGCCGCCAAACGCGCAGAAAACGGCTTGTAGTAATCGAAGTTGGGGCCGGCCGCCCGCTCGAGCCACTTGGGCAGGTACTTGTAATGGAAATCCCCTTCGTTCAGCCCCGCGTCGGCAATGGCCTGCAACGCGGCCCGCGCGCGCTGCCGCAGCTCGGCCTCGCGCTTCTTGCGCTGTTCCGCGAACAGCTTGTGCAGCTCGATGAACAGGTGGGGCGTAAACACCCGGTTGCCGTCGCTGTCGCAGCGGTCGAGTTGGGCCAAATCCGCCAGCGCCCGCTCATCGCCCAGCAACTTCCCAAAATCCGTCAGCTGCTTCCGCAACCGGATGTCCTTCTCCTCCCGCAACAGCCGGCGCGTAAACGCCTCGAGCATCTCGGTGAGCTCCGGGTGGTCCGGGTGCCCGACCTTGTCGAGCAGGCGCGACACGGCCCCCTCCACGATGTCGTCGAGCGACAGCTCCACCCGGAAATCCTCTTCGAGGGCCAATTCGCGGGCAAAACTTCGCACGAGCCGGCTCACGAAACTGTCGATGGTCATGACCGAAAAGTCCTCGTATTGGTGGAGCATTTTGCGCCGGATTTGGACGGCGCGCTGCTGCAAAATCTGGGGGTCGATGCCGGAGGCCTGCTGGATTTGGGCAAACAAATCGCCCTCACCTTCCACGACCTCATCGATGCCCGAGAGGATGCGATCGCGCATCTCCATCGCCGCATTGCGCGTGAAGGTGATGGCCAAAACCTGCTTGAAATAATCCGGCTCAGTCGCCCGCAAGCAACACAGCAGGTACTCGAGCACGAGCCGGAAGGTCTTGCCCGAACCCGCCGACGCCCCGATGATCAAAAACGCCCCCTTGTTCTCCATCAAAAAACGGTTAAAGTGCCGCCATCCGTGACGCAAGTCTTGCACCGGGACGCAACATTTCGCCAATTTAGGGGTCTTATACGAGGAACCCTTCCCCGTTTCTTCACAAAATCCACGCTGCAATGAAAATAACGAACAAAAACCTGATCGGTGCTGCTTTGCTCACCGCGGTGGTGTTCGCCGGCTGCTCCTTCCCGTACTTCAACGATCGGACAGACGTTCCCGGCACCTTGCGGCTCGACGTGGAAGCGACGTGGGAAGGCGCCCCCTACGCCCTCGGAGATGTGGCCACCGATTACGCCGGTCACCAGGTGCAACTTCAGAACTTGCAGGCGTACATCAGCCGCGTGGAATTGCGGAACACCGCAGGCGAATGGGTCGGCAACGAACGGGCCGACGAGGTCCACTTGGTCGATTTCAAGGTGGATGCGCCCCGCATCGTCGAACCGTTCCCGGCGGGCACCTACAACGCCATCCGGTTCGGCCTCGGGCTGCCACCCGACATCAACGGCTCTGTGAATCCCGCCGATTTCGCCAACGACCACCCCTTGAGCGTGGAAGGTTCGGCCGGCATGTTCTGGACGTGGCTCACGGGGTACATCTTTTTCAAATACGAAGGCCGGGTGTCGCCGGTGGGCAGCGAAGTCCTGAGCGAGCCCGTGGCCTACCACTGCGGAACGAATGAAAGCTACCGGGAGGTGGTGCTGGAATTTGAGGAGGATGTGTGGATTTGGCAACAAAACCTGCACGTGATGCGGCTGCAATTCGATGCCGCTTCCGCCCTCTACGCCACTGAACCCATCGACGTCATCGACTACCCGATTACCCACAACGGGCCGGGCGACACACTGGCCTTTGCCTTGATGGACAACATTGCCGCCTCATGGACGCTCGTGCAGTGAGGCCGTGGGTGGCGCTGTGGGTCGTGTGCGCCTTCGGGTGCAGCCGCTGCGGGGATCCCGTGGATTGTCCGGATTGCTATCCCGAGGCGACGCCGTACGAGCTGGAAATTCCGGCCTTTTTCCCGCCGATGGACATCCCGGCCGACAACCCCATGACGGTGGAGGGCGTGGAGCTCGGACGGTACTTGTTTTGGGACCCGAATTTGAGCGCGGATGGGACGGTTTCCTGTGGTTCGTGCCACTTGCCGAGCAGTTCCTTCTCCGATCCGTCGGCGGTGAGCACAGGGGTGGGCGGCGCCCAAGGGGTCCGCAATTCCATGGTGCTGGTGAACGTGGGCTGGTCGCCGAGTTTCTTCTGGGATGGCCGGGCGGCCTCCTTGGAGGATCAAGTCCAAATCCCGATTCCCCACCCCGACGAGATGGCCCTCCCTTGGCCCGAAGCCCTCGCCCGCATGGAAGCTGACCCCGACTACCCGGGCCTGTTCGGTGCGGCGTTTGGCTCCGCAGAAATCACCCAAGAACGGACCGCCAAGGCCCTCGCCCAATTCGTCCGCACGCTCATCTCCGCCAACTCCAAGTACGACCGGTGGCGGCGCGGTGAAACCACCCTGACCGACAGCGAATTCAACGGCTACCAGATCTTCCTCCGCGAAGGAGGCGACCCGGAAACCACCCCCGGCGGCCAGTTCGGCGGGGACTGCTTCCACTGCCACTCCGAGGCCGGCACCTTGTTCACGGACCACCTCTTCCGCAACAACGGGCTCGATTCCAACTTCGTGGCCGATGCGGGACTGGCGGGCGTGACCGGCATGCCCCTCGACTCCGGCCGGTTCAAGACCCCGACCCTCCGCAACGTGGCGCTGTCCGCACCCTACATGCACGACGGCCGGTTCGCCACGCTCGAGGAAGTCATCGAGCACTACAACTCCGGCGGGGTGGCCTCGAGCACCATCGACCCGTTCATGAAGTACACGTCCGGGGGCTTGACGCTCAGCCCGCAGATGAAGGCCGACCTCATCGCCTTCCTGCACACCCTGACCGACACGGAGTTCATCGAAAACCCGGCCTTCCAAGACCCGCGATGACGCCGGATCAAGAGCGTTCCTTGCGCGAGGCCGCTGCCGCAGCGCGCGGCATCAAAGACCAGTTCCGCAAGTGGAAACGGAAGGCGCCGAAGGACCTCGACGAGCGGTTCCATGCGGCGCACGAGGCGGCCTTTGAGCGGCACGATTGCTTGACCTGTGGGAACTGTTGCCGAACGACCAGCCCCATTATTCGGGAACGGGATTTGGACCGGCTTGCCAAGCACCTGCGCGTGCGGCCGAGCGAGCTCATCGACCAGCACTTGCGGATGGACGAGGACGGCGACTGGGTGTTCCGCTCGGCGCCCTGCCCCTTCCTGGACCTGTCGGACAACCTGTGTTCGGTCTACGAGCACCGGCCCCAAGCGTGCCGCGAATACCCGCACACGGACCGGAAACACATCGCCGGAATCTTGCCCTTGACTGCGCGCAATGCGGCCATCTGTCCGGCCGTGGCAGATGTGGTTCTAGCGGTCACCGGAGCCGCTGAATCCCGCTAATTTCCCGACGAAACGGCTTTTTGAAACCCAAAGGTCGCGCCTTCCGTAAAGGGGGGCATGAATCGTTCCCTCCATATGGCAATTGCACTCTCGGTGATGGGAGTCCTTGCCCAGCTGCAGGCACTTGCTCAATGCCCGCAAGTCCTCGATCCCGATGGATCTCCGACCAACTCCCCTGCCTGGGCCAGCTGTTACAGCGAAGGCCCAGAGCTCGAGTTGACCCCGGCCGCTGATTGGTCCGGGGTGTTGGTGGATTGGGGCGATGGCAGTCCCGTGGAATCGGTGACCTGGGTGGCCGGCGATGCGCCGGTTGTACACGTCTACCCCGATGGCGCCGCGGGTTACGCGGTGAGCATCGAGGACACCGCGGCAGGTTGCACGGTGGCCGGAACGTTTGACGTCATCCCCCCGCAAGCGAACTTGACCGCTGGCGCCTCGCAAGTGTGCGAAGGCAACACGGTGAACTTCACGCAAACCGGAACGGGCGGCGGACAGAACTACTGGAACTTTGGAGTGGGCTCCACCTTCATCCCGACGAGCAACGGGGTGGTGAGCTACTTGTTCTCCAACCCAGGGGTCACGACGATTACGAACATTTATGTGAGCGATTTGGATCCGGTGGGATGCCGGGATACGAGCACGGTGGACATTGTGGTCAAGCCGCGTCCAGAATTGGAGATCTCCCTCTCCACGTTGGAATCGTGCGGGCCGACCTTCGTTTCAGGTTCGGCGTCGGGCGTTGATTTGCAGAACGTGGTTTGGTCCTTCGCCACCGCGCCTTACTTCGTGACCGGCATGGAAATGCCCCTTACGTACTTCAGCAACCTCGGGTCCAATCCCATCTCCGCTACGGGCATGGGGACCAACGGGTGCAACGTTTCGCTTTCCCAAACCGTGAACATCTACCCCGAAGCGACGGTAGCCATCACGGCCGCCACGGGCAGCGCCTGCGAGGGCGAAACCGCACAATTCGAAGGCGTCGCGACGGTGCCAACGGGACAGAACATCACGGACGTCAC
>JALQTD010000087.1 GCA_023264155.1 Flavobacteriales bacterium
TACGTGGTGACTTTGCCGATCGGGTACGTGGGGACGTTTGGGTGGTGGACGGTGCCGGTGGTGATGGCGGTGTTTTATGTTTTGGTCAGCATTGAATTGATTGCCGAGGAAATTGAGGATCCTTTCGGCGAAGATGAAAATGATCTGCCGCTGAATGATTTGTGCCAAACCATTTCTCGCAACACCGTGGAGATCTTGTCATGTTTGAATTGAGTGCGAATGGGTTAAATTTCGATGCATGAAGAAGTTCACTTTCCTGCTCGCTTGTGCATGCTTGCCCCTCATCGGATTCGGCCAATGCGACGGCGAGCGTTACCGGTACACCTCGGCCTTCGGCGTGAGTTCCGTGTCCTACGACATCCCCTATGGATCGAATGTCAATGTTTACGGAGTGGAGGAAGAATTGGTGTTCGATTGGTACGAGCCGGTGGGCGATTTTGCGACGGATCGGCCGCTAGTCATCATGGCGCACGGCGGGTTCTTTCTCGGCGGTTCGAACGATGGGACGGACGTGGTGCCGTTGTGCGAAGACTTGGCGCGCATGGGGTATGCTGTGGCGTCGATTTCGTACCGGTTGGGGGTGGTGAATTTGTTGGACCTTGAAAACGAATTGACGCGGGCGGTTTGGCGCGGGGTGCACGACAGCCGGGCGGCGGTACGGTATTTCCGCGCTTCGACCGAAGGCGGAGCGAATCCGTGGGGCATTGACCCGGACCAAATCTACCTCGGAGGCGTCTCCGCCGGCGGCTTCATCGCCCTCCACCACGCCTACCTCGACGACGAATCCGAAATCCCCACCGGAATCGATTTGTCCGCCGCGGGCCTTGGCGGCGGCATCGAAGGTGAATCCGGCACTCCCGGCGCCAGCTCTGAAGTGGCCGGCATTTTCAACATCTGCGGCGCCCTGAAGGACGTATCGTGGATGCAACCGGGCGACGTGCCCCTCGTGTCCGTCCACGGCACCGCCGATGCCACCGTCCCATACGCCACGGGCCAGGTCTCCCTCATGGGCTTCCCCGTCACCGAAGTCAACGGCAGCGCCTCGGTCCACGCCCAAGCCGACGCCATCGGCCTCCCGAACTGCTTCGTCCCCCTCGAAGGCGCGGACCACGTGCCCCATGTCACGGACAACGCGGCCTACCTCACCACCCTAGCGACGGTTGCGGGCATGTTGTCCACGTGGGCTTGCCCCGATTACTCGCCCCAGTGCGGCGAATACGACTACACGTCCGACCTGCTCGAACGGGCCCCTTGGCTCACCCAGCCCCGCCTCTACCCCAACCCGGCTACCGCAGGTGCCGCTTCTCAACTTGTTTGGTCCGATGCTCCCGCCGGAGCGTGGACCTGTGTGGTGCGGGACATGATGGGCCGGGAGGTTTGGAGCGCCCAAGCGCAATGTGCCCGCGTGGAAATCCCCGCCCTGGCTGCCGGCACCTATTTGGTCCACGTTCCTGCCGCACATTCAACTTTCCAATGGATTGTGCATTGAGGACATTCGTCTTCCTTGGGGCAGTCGCTCTGGCCAGCTGCCAATCACCGTCCGCCCCCCCACCTTCTTCCGCGGGTTCGCCGCCTGTGGTGAGCGGAAATTTGGATCGCTTGACGGCCATCGGCAGTGAGGTCAAGCCGGCGTTTTCCTGCACGCTTCAATTGGACACTACAGAGGCAAGTGCGCCAGTGTTGGTGGCGAAACTCATCCTAGGAGACGGCAACTACATCGCTTCCCCGTTTTCTCCGGACACCGTACTCGGGCATTTCCGCATCGACATGGAGGCAGGCCCTGTGCAGCTGTCGCAGTCGCTCGATGAGGCGCCTGTGCCACCCCTCACGTTTGACCGCCACTTGGGGCAACACGTGCGGTGGACCACCGGGCAAGCCACTTACTCACAGGCCATGCAGGTACCCACGGGCGAATTCAAGGCCCGAGGGGAAGTATTTTTCGTGCTTGAACCGGCTTGTACGCCACAAATCCTGCCATTCGATGTGTGGCGGGATGCGTATGGGATGCACGTGGAGCAGCGTCCGGGCTGCTGATCAGCCGAAGAGTCCGTGGAGCTCGGCGTCGACGCGCTCGATGATGTTTCCGAGGTCCTGCTTGTTCTCGTGGAACGCGTTGTTGTCCACGTCGATGATGAGCAGCTTGCCCTTGTCGTATTGTGAAATCCAGGCTTCGTAGCGCTCGTTGAGTCGATTGAGGTAGTCGAGGCGGATGGCCTCTTCGTAATCCCGGCCACGCTTTTGGATGTTCTCGACCAACTTGGGCACCGAGGCGCGCAAGTAGATGAGCAAATTCGGCGGCTGAATGAACTCATCCATCAATTCAAACAAGGCTTGGTAGTTGTCGAAATCGCGGGTGGTCATCAAGCCCATCGCGTGCAAGTTGGGCGCAAAAATGTTGGCGTCCTCGTAAATGGTCCGGTCCTGCACCACCTTCTCTCCAGAACGTTGCAATTCCGCCAGCTGGGCAAAACGCGACCGCAAGAAGAAAACCTGCAGGTTGAAGGACCAACGCGGCATGTCCTTGTAGAAATCGTTCAGGTACGGGTTGTCGTCGACCTCCTCGAAATGAGGTGTGTAACGGTAGTGCTTCGCCAGCAGCGTGGTGAGCGTCGTTTTTCCCGAACCGATGTTTCCTGCGATGGCTAAATGCATGACCGTACCCGTGTTGGATTGAAGAGCGAAAATACACCGAAGCGACCGCCTGCCCAACTTGGGTTTTCCACAATCCGCGCCGTGGGGTGTTAAGCCGGCAGGGGGGCTGCCACTTCTTCGATCCAGCGCCGGTGGGAGGCGCAACGCGGAACCTTGAATTGCCCTCCGAGGCGGCCCTTGGACCGGAACCACGCCTCGAAGGTGCCGGCCGGAGCGGCGTTCAGGACGGGCGGACCGATGGCAAGGTCGCCGGTGCGCTTGGCCGCGTAATCCGAGTTCAGGCGCTGGAGGGCGTCGTCGAGGAAGGCCATGAAGCGGGCAGGATCGGCGGGCGGGTGGACGAACTCGATGAGCCACTCGTGGGCGCCGGTGCCGGTGGCCGTCATGAAGACCGGGGCGACGGTGAATTCGCGGACGGAAGCGGATGTGGCGGCGCAAGCGGTGGCGAGGGCTTCTTCGATTTGGCGTGACATCAACTCCTCGCCGAAAGCATTCAAACTCGCCTGCGTCCGGCCCACCACCTGCAAGCGGAAGGGGTGCAACTCCGTCATCCGCACCACGTCGCCGAGGCGATAACGCCACAAGCCGGCGACCGTCGTGATGATCAACTCGTACTCCTCGCCCACCTGCAACTCCCGCAATTCGAGGGTCTCGGGCTCCTCCTTCTGCCATTCCGAAGCCGGCGCGAACTCGAAGTAGATGCCGTAGTCCGCGAGCAGCAGCATGTCGTCCGCTTCAAGCCGGTCTTGCAGGGCGAAGAAGCCCTCTGAAGCGTTGAACGTCTCCATGTAGGCCATCCCGCGGCGCGGCTGGCCGATGAGCGCTTCGAATTGGGCGCGATACGGGGCGAAGTGGACGCCGCCGTGCATGAACAGCTGCAGCTCGGGCCAAATCTCCGCCAAGGTGTCCCGACCGGTCATCTCCAACACCCGTTTGGCAATCACCAGCATCCAACTCGGCACCCCGGCCAAAATCCGAACGTCCTCCTTCATGACCCGCGAAGCAATGGCGTCGACCTTTTGCTCCCAGTCCGCCATCAGGGCAATCGCCCGATCCGGCGTCCGCCGCGCCTCCACCCAAAACGGCAACTCGTTCATGACGATGGCACTCAGGTCCCCGATGAACGGCTGGTCCTGCGACTCGGCCGCCCGCGCGCCCCCGAGGATGAGGTGCTTCCCTTCGTACAGTTTGGCCCCCGGCCGCTGCTCGCAAAACAGGGCCAGCAAATCCTTCCCGCCCTTGAAATGCCCCTTCTGCAACGCTTCAGCCGTGACGGGGAGGTACTTGCTGCGGTCCGAAGTGGTGCCTGAGGATTTGGCAAACCACTCCGTGCGCCCCGGCCACAGCACATCCCCTTCCCCCGCAATCGCCCGCTCCACCCACGGCTTCAGCTGATCGTACGTGCGCACGGGAATCCGCCGCTTGAACTCCGTCCAATTCCGCAACTCCCCCATGCCGTGCTCCCGCCCGAAGGCCGTCTCCGCCCCCCGCGTCAGCAGGTGCGCCAACACCGCGCGCTGGGACTCCACCGGCTCCCGCCGCGCCAAATCAATCTGCACCATGCGGCGCCGAATGAACCAATTGAAAGCCGAATTGAAGGGCATGCAGGAACGAAGGTAAGCAAACCTTACGCCGCTGATTCCGCCGCGCCGGCAAAGACACGCGAAACCGCCTCCAACGCCCGGTCCACCTCCGCTTCGGTGTTGTACCGGCCGAAGGAAAACCGCAAGCTCACGCGCTCGGGATCGTGGAATCCAAGCGTCCGAAGCACGTGGGAACCGAGGGTCGCCCCGCTCGAACACGCGCTTCCGCTCGAGCAGCACACGCCCTCGAGGTCCAGCAGGAAGAGCGCCATCCCGCTTTTCGGGTGTGGCGGGAAACTCACATTGAGCACCGTGTACAGCCGGTCTTCCTGGTCGCTGTCTGCATTGAATCGAACGTCCTTGAACCGCGCCCGCAAGCCAGCGACCATCTGCTGCTTGAGTCCGCGGATGTGGACCTGGTGGTGCTCCAAGTCGCTGAACGCGAGCTCCATGGCCTTTGCTAGCCCCACGATGCTGTGCACGTTTTCCGTACCGCCGCGCATGGACCGCTCTTGGCCGCCGCCGGCGATGATGCTCGTGATTTTGAGGCCGGGCGCGACGTACAGGAAGCCGACGCCTTTGGGACCGTGGAACTTGTGTCCGGCGCAGGTGATGAAATCGACGGGGAGGGCTTGGAGGTCGAAGCGGTAGTGGCACATGGTTTGGACCGTGTCGCTGTGGAACAACGCCCCGTGCGCCCGGCACAACGTGCCCACCTCGAGCAGGTCGATCATCACCCCCACCTCGTTGTTCGCGTGCATCAAGCTCACCAAGGTCTTTTTGTCCGACGCCGCCAGCAACTCGGCCAAGTGCGCCACGTCCACCCGGCCATCCGGCAGGTGCTTCACCAGCGCGAGCTCCACGGGCGCCCGGTCGCTCCAGCGC
Organism: Flavobacteriales bacterium; assembly: GCA_023264155.1. Classification (GTDB taxonomy): domain Bacteria; phylum Bacteroidota; class Bacteroidia; order Flavobacteriales_D; family Sanyastnellaceae; genus JALQTD01. Next base: position 5,121 of record JALQTD010000087.1, read on the forward strand.
TCAGCCGTCTTGATCACAGCACTGTGCTCCGCCTCTGACGTAATGATGCGCTCACACCCCAAGTCCACCACCGCCGCATTCAAGGCCAAGTTGTCCGCCTCGGTCCCGCCCGACGTAAAAATCAAGTTGGACGGGTGGCAGTTCAGCTGCGCGGCCATGGACCGCCGGCTCTGCTCCACCTGCACGCGCGAACGGCGGCCGATGGCATGGCTGGAAGACGGATTGCCGTAGCAGTGGTGCATCACAGGCCACATGGCTTCGAGCACTTCGGGCGCCATCGCCGTGGTGGCAGCGTTATCGAGGTAGACGGTCATTGCGCTTCTCCATTTGCTTTTGCGGCCCGCAATTTAGGCCAAATCCCGCACCGCCAACAGCCCCGCCAGCTCCTCCTTGAACCGCCCCCCCAGTGCCGCCGCCGCCTCCGCGGTCTCCGCCTCGGCATAGACCCGGATGATCGGCTCGGTGTTCGACCGACGCAAGTGCACCCACCCCTCAGGCAGGTCGAACTTGACGCCGTCCACCGTGTTCACTTCGGCATCCGGGTGCGCCGCCACGAGGGCGGCCAGCGCCTCCTCCACGCCGCTTTCCGGCAAATCCAGTTTGTCCTTCGAAATCACCCACTCCGGGTAAGACGCCCGGAGCGCGCTGGCGGACAAGCCGCTCCGGACGAGGTGCGTCAAAAACAAGGCCGTGCCCACCACCGCGTCGCGGCCCCGGTGGGACGTCGGGTAAATCACGCCCCCGTTCCCTTCCCCACCGATCACGGCCCCGGTCGCCTCAATCGCCGCCACCACATTCACCTCGCCCACCGCGCTCGCCGTGTACGCCCCGCCCCGCGCTTCGGTCACCTGCCGCAAGGCCCGCGTCGAACTCATGTTGCTGACCGTGTTCCCCGGCGTGCGGCTCAGCACGTAATCGGCCACCGCCACGAGCGTGTACTCCTCGCCGAAGAACGCCCCGTCCTCGCATACGAAGGCCAGCCGGTCCACGTCCGGGTCGACGCTGATGCCGAGGTCGCAGCCCTCCCGTTCGACGGCGGCCGACAGGTCGGTGAGGTGCTTCGGGAGCGGCTCGGGGTTGTGGGCGAAGTCGCCCGTGGGGTCGCAGTGCACGCGGACGACCTCGACGCCCATCGCCTCGAGGAGCATCGGCATGATCACGCCGCCGCTGCTGTTGACGGCATCGACCGCGACTTTGAGGCCGGCGGCGCGGACGGCGGGGGCGTCGACGAGTTCGAGGGAGAGGGCGTGGTCGACGTGGCGCTGCATCCAGGCGTGGTCGAATTGGATTTGGCCCAAATCATCCACCAGCGCCGCATCGCCGGGCTCCGCCGCGTACGCCAGCACGCGCTCGCCCTCCGCCGCATTCAGGAACTCCCCGCGCGCGTCGAGCAGCTTGAGGGCATTCCACTGGCGCGGGTTGTGGCTCGCGGTCAGGATGATGCCACCCTGCGCGCCCTCGGCGGGCACGGCGAGCTCGACGGTCGGGGTGGTGCTCAGGCCGAGGTCGAGGACGTCGACGCCAAAAGCGGTGAGGGTGCCGACGAGGACGTCGCGGACCATTTGGCCGCTGAGGCGGGCGTCGCGGCCGATGACCACGCGGGGGCGGTCAGGCGTCGCGGACTTGACCCACCGGGCGTAACCCGCTCCAAACCGCACAATGTCCGCGGGCGTCAGCCCTTCACCCGCGGGCCCACCGATGGTGCCGCGGATGCCTGAAATGGATTGAATCAGCATGGACGCGAAGTTAGCGCGCTGAAGGTTTTGGTGCTTGATTTGGCCCACAAGCGGCCGCTTCCGTTGAAACATTTCAGCGAATCTGTGCAAAAGTGGAGGAAGGGGAGTGAATGTTCATGACCTTTGTGGGCTTAGTTTTGGATGAGATGCACGAAGAGTGGCGCCCATACGAGAACGAGAGTGAATTCGGCAACCTGGTGCAACGCTTTGAAGGAGCGCTGCAATCGGGGGGCGCCGGGTTCTTCGATGTGGAGGAAATCGAGGCGTTGCTCGATCATTATATGGAGCGCAGGCAGCACGATAAAGCGGGCCAGGTATTGAAATTGGGCTTGCGCTTGCATCCGGTGAGCCTCATCCTGCAGTTGCGCGAGGCGCAGTACATGGCCGTTACCGGGCAGCACGTGAAGGCGGTGCCGCGGTTGAAGCGCCTGCTGGAGTTTGAGCCGCTCAACGATGAGATCCACACGGCGCTTGCAGGCATCTACAGCCAAATGCAGGAGCACACCCTGGCCATCCATCACTTGAAAGCCGCACTGAATACGGTCGACAGCGAATTCCGTCCGGATGTGTTGCTGGATTTGGCCTTTGAATACGAGCACCTCAGCGATTGGCGGAAGGCGGTGCGGTACCTGAAGCTGGCCTTGGAGGAGAACCCGCTCAACGAGGGTGCAGTCTATGAGTTGTCCTTCTGTTTTGAGCAATTGGGCCAATTCACCGACGCGGTCAAATACCTCGAAAAGTTCCTCGACGACCAGCCGTACAGCTTCGGCGCTTGGTACAACCTCGGCAACATCCAGAGCCAGCGCGGCCGCTACCCCGACGCGATCGAGGCCTTTGATTTCGCCCTGGCCATCGAAGATCAATTTGCGCCCGCGTACCTGCAGAAAGCGGAGGTGCTGATGCAACTCGAACGCTACGACGACGCGCTCGTGGCATACCGCGAATCCATCGCCATCGAGCCCGAAGGGGCGGCGCCGTGGTGCTACCTGGGCGAGTGCCTGGAGAAGTTGCAGCGCTGGGATGAAGCGTTCCATGCCTACCACGAGGCCCTGAGCCGGGACCCGCTGTTTGCGGACGCCCACGTGGGGCTCGGCGTGTTGGCGGACCAAAACCAAGAGCCGCGCGAGGCGTTGGCCCACTTCCAACGCGCGGTCGAGCTGGAACCGGGCCACGCCGACTTCCACCTGCTCCTCGCCGCCACGTGGGCCAAACTCGAAGACCATTCCAAGGCCGAACGCGCCTACCTCGCCGCCGTTCAAGCCGATCCGAAATTGACGGACGCTTGGCTCGAACGCGTCGACCACCTCCAACGCCGGGACCTGCACGCCGAGGCGTTGGCCGTGATTGCCGAAGCGGTGGAAGTGGCGGACAGCCCGATGGACTTGCGTTACCGCGAATTTTTAAGTTTGCACGCGCTGCGAAGCGACGCGCAGGCATTTGTCTTACTCGAGCAATTGCTCACCCTCCACTTCGATGGAGCGGAAACCTTATTGAACCACTTCCCTGCGCTTGCCAATGATGCG
>JALQTD010000088.1 GCA_023264155.1 Flavobacteriales bacterium
GTTGGTACCTCTCCGCTGAGACGGGTGACGCATATGGTGTGGCGGGTGAAGACCAGCGCATCATGGTGGCACAGTTGACCACGCCGGGTACGTTGAACATCCAATTGTACGCGCAGATCTTCCCGAATGGCTTGGCTGCGGGCAACACGAAGTATGTGAGCTTGTCTTACGGTTCACCACTGTGTGCTTGCACGGATGAGACGGCTTGCAACTACGACGATGCTGCAATCACCGACGACGGCAACTGCTACTACATCACGAACGAAGCTTCTTGTGATGACGTGTGCCTCTTCGACAACCAAGCTCCAGTCATTGAGAGCGTCGAGGACTACACCACGACTTGCAGCGCCATCCAAACGGAATACGTCTTCCCTGTGGCAACGGACAACTGCGATTCCGAGTTGGACTACGCCTATGAAGATGTCATCACGCCAGGTTCATGCCCGAATGCGTACACCATTGCTCGGACTTGGACGGTGACGGACAATGTGGGTTACATGGCATCCATTGTTCAGCACATTACGGTAGAGGACAACGACGCGCCGACTTTCACGGTTCCAGCGGATGCGAGCATTGCTTGCGGTGCTGACGCGCAAGACCTGTCCTTGACGGGAGACGTTACGGACGCTTCGGATGCAGGATGTGGCGATGTGACCGTTTCTTACACGGACGCCTTCGCTGCCGAAAGCAACTGCTTCGCAAACGACGTGATCCTCCGGACGTGGACGGCCGTGGATGCATGTGGCAACGAGGCCTCTTTGGTCCAAACCATCAACATCATCGACGAGGTGGCGCCGGTCTTCACGAGCGTTCCTGCTGACATGAACATCGCTTGCGGTGATGCATTGCCAACCGAAATGGCTGTTGCAACGGATGCGTGCAGCGGGGTGACCGTCACGGTCGAGGTGTCTGAGGGTGAAGTGAGCTGCACGGGTGTGGCTGCTGCCATCCGGACCTTCATTGCAACGGACGGCTGTGGCAACACGGCTACGGCAACGCAAACGTTGACCTACGTTGACACCGAAGCGCCAACCTTCACGGCACCTGCCGACGCTGCAGTTGAGTGCGGAGCGGATTCCTCACCTGCTGTTACGGGTGAGCCGACGGGTTTGGCTGACAACTGCATGAGTGATTTGACGGTCTCTCACGAGGACGTGATCGAATCAAGCGCTGATGGTTGCTTCGCTGACGACGTCATCCGCCGGACTTGGACGGTCACTGACGGATGCGGCAATGCAGCATCAGCGGTCCAAATCATCTCGTTGATTGACACCACTGCTCCGGAAATGGAAGCTGTTGCTGAGACCATTGAGTTGGGCTGCGGTGACGCGATTCCAACCGCACTGCCAGCTGCAACGGATGGTTGTTCTGCGGTTACGGTGACCATCACCGATGTGGATGCTACCATGAGCTGCACCGGCGCGATGAACATCGAGCGCACGTACACGGCTACGGACGCGTGTGGCAACAGCACTTCGCAGACGCAAATGATTGTCTTCACGGACAACATTGCACCGACGTTCACTGCGCCAGCAGATGTCACGTTGGAGTGTGGTACGGACCTCTCTGACCTGACGTTGACGGGAGCAATTACCGACGCAGCAGACGTTTGCTCTGCGGACATCACGTTGACCTACGAAGATGTTGCTTCTACGAGCGAGGGTTCTTGCTTCAACGACAACATCATCACGCGGACGTGGACGGCCACGGACGGTTGTGGCAACTTCTCGACCGATGTCCAGGTGATTACGCTCATCGATACGACTGCACCAGTGATCATCGGTGAAACGGAGGTTCAGCTGACGTACTACTCTGCTGAGACCCTGCCGCAATTGGTGGGCTTGGAAATCATCGACTGTGCTGAATACACGGTTGAGACGGAGGACACCTACGCTGGCTTCGGGGCGTACACGTTCGACTTGTCGCGTGTGTACACCATCACGGATGCCTGCGGAAACGTGGCGACCTTCAACCAGCACGTCATCGCAAGCTACGCTCCGGGTTGTACGTACCCAGATGCGGTGAACTACGATGAAACCGCCTTCTTGGATGACGGCAGCTGCATCTACTCCGGTTGCACGGACATGGGCGCAGCGAACTACAACCCCATCGCTTCTGAAGATGATGGTAGCTGTGTGATCGTGGGCTGCATGGATCCGGAAGGATTGGATTACAACGCAGACGCCAACTACCCCGGCGGTTGCGATTACCCAGACCCATGTCCGGGTGACCTCGACGACAACGGCGAGGTGAATGTGAACGACCTGCTCGAGTTCTTCCAGTACTACGGAACTTCGTGCAACGAGTAACATAAACGCCGAAAGGCAAACCGATTTCGAGTCTGGCAAGACCGAATCCTAGGGAGGGGGCCGCATTTCGATGCGGCCCCTTCTTGATTACACGGGAGGGGGTTTGGCCTTAATTTTGTCACCATGAGCAAGGATGAGACCCCGGAGGAACGGCGCGAGCGGCTGCGGAAACAACTGGATGCGTTCCATGATTGGCCGAGCGCCTTCACGTTTAAATTCGTGTTGCCGAATGATCCTGCGCGCATCGCGCAATTGAAGGACCTGTTCGGAGTGGGGGCGGAATACGCGGAGCGGTTGTCTCGGAACGGCAACTACATCTCGTTCACCATCCGGGAGACGTTGCCGAGTGCTGAGCACGTGTTCGTGCGGTACGAGGCGGCGAGTCGCATTGAAGGAATCATGAGCTTATGACGGCGACAGGGTGGCTCGACCAATTGAGTGGGGTGCTTTTGGTGGCGCTCATCGCCATGCTGGCCTACATCCTTGTGAAGCGGATGGCGTGGGCGATGCGCCGGCATGAGACGCAAGGCATGTACACGGAGTTCGTGCGGGAACGTGATGAATGGCGCGGGCGCACGTTGATTGTGCGGTTCCGGGTGCCCGCAGGGGGACAGTTGGCGATGCGGTGCGAGGTCGAGGCACCAGACGGCGAAGTGCGCACGGTTTGGGAAACAGCGGAACTACCAAGCGGCGACCACACCATTGAATTGGATGCGACCGATTGGTCCCCCGGCCGCCACAGCTACCGGCTCGTGACGAACCACCAAGTGCTGGAGCGCTTCGTGGCGATCCCCGACTGAAATCACATGCGCTCGGGCATCTCGATGCCGAGGAGCCCCATGCCGGTGCGGAGGTTGCGCGCGCACAAGGCACTCAGGCCGAGCCGAACGGAACGGAGGGCTTCATCGGTTTCGTTGAGCACGGGGTGGTTGTTGTACCACGATGAGTACGCCTTCGTCAGGTCGTAGCAGTAGTTCGCCACCACGGAGGGGTCGTAATGGGCCGCACTCGCTGCGACGATTTCCGGCAGTTCGAGCGCCTTCTGGATGAGGAGGACCTCTTCTTTGTCGATCTGGGTCGCGGTGGGCAGGTGCCAATGGGTTTGGTCTAAGTCCAAATCCGCCTTCCGCAACATGCTCAACGCCCGCACGAAGTTGAACTGAATGAACGGCCCGGTGTTGCCCAAGAAATCAATGGAGGCCTCCGGGTCAAACTGCATGCCTTTCGCCGGGCTCACCTTGAGCAAGAAGTACTTCAAGGCGCCATAGCCCACCTGCTTGAACAAGCGGTCCTGCTCTTCCGCCGACATCGATTCGATGCGGCCGCGGTCTTGGGCGATTTCGCGAGCGGTTTGGGCCATTTCGTGCAGCAAGTCATCGGCATCCACAACGCGGCCCTCGCGCGATTTCATTTTGCCATCCGGCAGCTCGACCATGCCGTAGCTCAGGTGGAAATTGCGCTCCGCCTGTTCGATGCCCATTTTTTGGAGGATCAAAAACAGGACCTTGAAGTGGTATTCCTGCTCGTTCCCCACCGTGTAAACTTGCCGATCCAGTCCGGGGAAGTCTTCGAAGCGCTGGATGGCGGTGCCGATGTCCTGCGTCATGTAGACCGAGGTGCCGTCTGCACGCAGCAGGAGCTTCTTATCCAGCCCATCCGCCCCCAGGTCGATCCAAACACTCCCGTTTTCCTCGCGGTAAAAAACACCCTGCTCAAGCCCATGTTCCACCACCGATTTGCCCAACAAGTACGTGTCGGATTCGTAATAGAGCTTGTCGAACGACACCCCCATCTCGGCGTAGGTCGCGTCGAATCCTTCGTACACCCAGCCGTTCATGGTCTTCCAGAGCGCGATGACCTCCGCGTCGCCCGCTTCCCACGCTTTCAGCATGTCCCGGGCCTCGACGAGGATGGGCGCCTCGTTTTTAGCTTCCTCCGCGTCCATGCCCGATTGCACCCGCTCTTCGGTTTGGCGCCGGTGCTCCAAATCAAATTGAACATAATACTTGCCGACCAGCTTGTCGCCCTTCAGTCCGCTTGATTCCGGAGTTTCGCCGTCCGCAAAGTGTTTCCAAGCGACCATGGACTTGCAGATGTGAATGCCGCGGTCATTGATGATCTGCGCCTTGACGACCGGGTGACCGTTCGCTTCGAGGATGCGGGAAACGGCGTAACCGAGGAAATTGTTCCGCAGGTGGCCGAGGTGCAGCGGCTTGTTCGTGTTGGGCGAAGAGTACTCGACGAGGACTTGCGGCTTGCTTCCGGTTGGGGCCAAACCAAACCGCGCATCCAGCAATGCCGCGCTCACCCCCTCAAGCCAATGCACCGTCGCCAAGGTCAAATTCAGGAAGCCCTTCACTACCTCAAAGTCCACAATGACATCGGCCGAAGCCACGAGGTGCTTGCCGAGCGCTTCTGCGGTTGCGGGCGGTGCGAGCTTCGAATGCCGGGTGAGCGGGAAGACCACCACCGTTCGATCGCCTTGGAATTCACGCCGCGTTTGTTGCACTTGAATGGATGCCGCGTCAACCTGGGCATCAAAGCAGGCCAAGCAAGCGTCGGCCACGAGTTGTTGAATGTGCGCGTCGGTGTTCATGGATCAAATGGGTTGGGGGAGGAAGTTCTCGGCGAGCATGCAACGGGCACTGCCGCCACCACAGGTTTCAATGGTATCGAGGGGGGCGTGCAGGATTTGGCCAAAACCAGCCAGCGTCTCCCGCTGGTCCCCAGTCAATGCCTCGTAGGCCTGTGTGCTCATCACGATCAAGGGCGTTCCGTCGGCGGATTGCACCTCGAGCATGTTCCCAGCGAATTGATTGATTTGGCCTTCAGACAATTCCACGCACACCTTCCCGTCGGCCTCCAGGGCCTCGCGGACCATGGCGCGCTCATCGGCGTCGTCGATGCAGTCGAAGCACACGGCTGCAAATTCAGCGCCCACGCTCATCATCACGTTTGTGTGGTAAATCGGTGACCGGCCTGCGGGCCCATCTTGGTTGGCCGTAAAGGGAATGCCTTCGAAGTCGAAGGTTTCGCAGAAGGCAGCCAGGGCATCGAGGTGGGTACGGTCTGAAAGGGCGGCATACGCCCGGCGGTTCACCCGATCCAAGACCATGCTGCCCGTCCCTTCGAGGAACACCCCGTGCGTTTCGAACTCGGTGAAATCCACCACCTCCGTCGCGCCAAATCCCCGCTGCTCCAAATCATAGACCAGATCTTCCCGGCGCTCTACCCGGCGGTTCGGTGCGAACATCGGGTAAAGGGCTACCCGGCCGTCTGAGTGGAAGCTGATCCAATTGTTCGGGAACAAGGCGTCCGGCGCATCCGCTTCCGGATCGGCATCCACCGCGTGCACCAGCACCCCCGCGTCGCGCAATGCCTGCACGAGTCCGTCGAATTCCGCCAACGCCCGATCGAGCACTTCCTCCTCGGAAAGTCCTTGGATTTCACGTTGATACAGGTTGTTGGTCGCCGTTTCTTCGTTCTTCCTGAACGTCGCCGGCCGGATCATCACCAGGTGGGAAGTCGTCTGCATGCTGCGCGTAATTGCGCCGCGAAGTTAAGGGGTTCTGCGAAGCGGAAGGGTGGTGCAGCGCAGGAGCCCTTCCATTTTTGCCGTCTCGGCATAGGGCAGCTCCAAAACCCGGTATCCCCAGGCCCGCAATTGCGCATTGACTCGGTCAAATCCTACCCCGGAAACCACGGTGTCCGGTGCCACCGAGAACAAATTGCAGTGCATGTGGTACATCTCTTCCGCGGAAACTTCCAACCGTTCGGGATAGCGTTGCCGAATGAAGTCCACGTCCTCCGCATGTTTCAAGCCCGCCGGGTGGAAGATGGCGTGGCCGAGTCCGAGGGGGGCGAGGCAGCAGTCCAAATGCAGGGCGTTTTTGCGCGGGTCGGTGTCGGATTTGGTCAACTCAAAACCCCGCACGTGGTGCTTCGGGAACGACGCCTGCAGCCAGTCCAACGCCGCCGCATTCGTACGCGAGGTGGTGAACTTGGGAAAGTCGTCCGGCCCCGAATACCCGACCCACAGTTCGTCTCCCATCGGCATCACGTCGCCCCCTTCCATCCGGACCGTGGAGGGCGGATGCAACACGCGGCCGGGATTCCGGTCGAGCATGCTGTTCAGTCCCTGCTGTTCCGGTCGACGATCCTCCACCATGTGGGTCATGATGAACACGTCGCCGACCACAATGCCGATGTCCCGGGTGAACACTTGATTGATTTCCAACGGGTCCGGGCGCAGCACCAGGACGTCTTCCTTGTCGAGCAACTCCGCCAGGCCGTCCAATTCACGGGTCACGTCCGCTTCATTAGGGTAGGTGCCGGCGAGGACATGTTCCCGGGATTTGGGGTCATACGTGTCTTCCAATGAAGGAACGCCCCCCATGCCACGGCCGATGCCGACCATGACGGCTTCGAGCGGAGACCACTCGTCCCGGATGCACCACGCAACTGGCAGGGTCGCTTTCATGTTACTGCAACCGGAACGGATCGTTGTCGCTGCGGTGACGCAACAAGCTGGTCATGGCGTCCACGGTCATGAATGCTCCACCGCCGCGTTCGTTGAAATTCGCGGGCAAGAAACACCAACGGTCGGTGCCGACTTGGCGCACGGCCCACAGCCGGTTGTCGCCTCGAACCTCCCAATACTCCACTTTCGGGTCCGAATCGATGGTGAAGAACTGGGCGTTCCCTTTGCCGTAGCTCGATTCGACCATCCCTTTCATGCCCTTGGGGCTCATCGACTCCTCGTATCCCACGAATATGACGCGGTGGACGAGGTCCATGTTCAGCAGCACCACATCTTGATCGCCGTCTCGGTACATGTTGCTGATGTAGAGCACATCTGCGGCTTCGGTTTGGTTGCGCACGCCTTGGTCCCAAAACATTTCCATCTGTTCAACGGATTGCGCTATCATCGCCGAGTCCATGTTCGCCCGATACAAGGGGTAGTAGGTCATGGTCGTGGCGAAATCCCCTGCGTTCTGTGAAGCAAAATACCCCTCGAGGTCGGTCAAAATGGCCTCCGCGTCGCTTGCTTCGATGAATACGGCCGCTCCGGGGGCTTGGGTGATGGTCACCGGTTGGTCGGCGACCGCAAACGGAACGTCCTGCACCAAAGTCGGCGCTTGCTCCTGTTGCTTTGCGGCCCCATCGCTTGGAGTTGAAGGGGAGTCGCAACTGATGAGGACTGCAACCGAGAGGGCCGCTGCTGCCACGCGTTTCAAGTTGAGCATCTGTTTCATGTTGCCCAAAGATACGGAGCGAGCCGCCTGTAAGTTGCGCTCAGCTTCCGGTGCGGTTCCACTCGAAGCGGTCCTTCACATCGGTGCCGCCTTTCGCGTCGCGCAGCAAGACCCGAACGGGCTGCTCCCGGCCCGCTACTTGCAAACTGAGTTCCTCCCCGGGGTCGTGACGAGCCACTTCCTCCTGAAGTTCTGCAATCGTGTTGACCGGCGCGCCGTTGACTTCGAGGATAACGTCGCCCGGCTTTAGCCCCGCTTTGGCCGCTCCACCGCCCGGGCTCAAGCTGTGGATCCACACGCCCCGCACGTCGTCGAGCCCCATTTCTTGGGCCAAACCAGGTGTCACCCCCGCCCCCTGAATGCCGATGAATGCCCGCTGCACCCGCCCGTACGCAATCAAATCCGAGGCCACTTTGCTGGCGATGGAGGAGGGGACGGCGAAGGCATACCCGGCGTAGCTGCCGGTCTCAGAGGCGATGGCGGTGTTGATGCCGACCAATTCCCCGGCGGCATTGACGAGGGCGCCGCCCGAATTGCCCGGGTTGACAGCAGCGTCGGTTTGGATGAACGATTCCACGGGAAAGACTTCGTTGCGGTAGTCGGGCTGGAGCAATTGCAGGTTGCGCGCCTTGGCCGATACGATGCCCGCTGTTACGGTGGAGGTTAAGTCGAACGGATTGCCCACAGCGAGCACCCATTCTCCCACTTCGAGGGCATCGGACGACCCAAAATCCAAGGCCTGGAGGT
>JALQTD010000089.1 GCA_023264155.1 Flavobacteriales bacterium
GCTTACCTGCTCGGGGAGCCGCCTTCGGCGTGGGCGGTAGCGGCCCAAGCGGCCTTCGTGGCGGGCATTACGCTCCCGTTCGACGTGCGGGACTTGGGCGTGGACGCCCCGTCGATGCGCACCCTCCCGCAAGTCCTTGGGCCCTCCCGCGCCATCCGGATCGCCCTTTGCCTGACGGCCTTCAGCGCGGCCGCCTTCCTCATCGCCGACCCCGCCGCCGGCCGGTGGGTCGTCAGCGCCCTGACCTTGCTCATCCTCCCCTTCGGCGTCCGCCCGCGCCGGCCTTTCTACTACGACATCGTCCTCGACGGCCTGCTCGTGGCGCAGGGGCTCGCCCTGTTCTTTTGACCCGGGTCATTCGACGGACAGCGATTTCCTGCGAACTTAGCGGCTTCTCAGAACACCGCACCGATGACCCCCGATTTCTCCCTCGATGCCGCCCGGGCCCTTGACGCCGCCGATCCGCTGAGCCGGTTTCGCGCGCAATTCCACATCCCGCAACACGAAGGAGCGGACTGCATTTACTTGACGGGCAACTCGTTGGGATTGCAGCCGAAGGCCGCGGCGGCCGCGTTGCAGACCGAGTTGGACAGCTGGGCCGAGCACGGGGTCGAGGGGCATTTCCGGGGCGCGCATCCGTGGGCGGAATACCATGAGCGGTTCGCGCGGGGTTTGGCCCACCTCACAGGCGCCCAGGAGCAAGAGGTGGTCGCGATGAACGCGCTGACGACGAACCTGCACCTGCTGCTGGTGAGCTTCTACCGGCCGGTGGCGGGGCGGCGCAAGATCCTGGCGGAGGCGAAGGCGTTTCCCTCGGATCGCTACGCGTTGGTAAGCCAAATCCGTTTTCACCAAGGCAATCCCGCCACCGACCTCATCGAAATCGCGCCGCGCCCGGGCGAACACACCCTCCGCACGGCCGACATCCTCGAGGCCATCCGGGAAGCCGGCGATGAGCTCGCCCTGGTGATGATCGGCGGCGTGAACTACTACACCGGCCAGCGCATGGACATGGCGGCCATCACGGCCGAAGCCCATGCGGTCGGTGCCCTCTGCGGGTTCGACCTCGCCCACGCAATGGGCAACGTCCCGATGTCCCTCCACGACTGGGGCGTGGACTTCGCCTGCTGGTGCAGCTACAAGTACCTCAACTCGGGGCCGGGTGCCGTCAGCGGCATCTACGTCCACGAGCGGCACCTCGGCCTCGCCGACCTCCCCCGCTTCGAAGGGTGGTGGGGGCACGACAAGGAGCGCCGCTTCCTCATGGAACCGGACTTCCAGCCCATCCCGACGGCCGAAGCGTGGCAGCTCTCGAACGCCCCGGTCTTGAACATGGCCGTCCACGGCGTCGCCCTCGAGCAGTTCCTCGAAGCCGGCATCGGCCCCCTCCGCGAACGCGGCGACCGCCTCACGGCCTACCTCGAAGCCGCCATCCACGACGTGGCGCAGGCGACCGGGTCCCACCTCGAAATCATCACGCCGGCTGATCCCGCCGAGCGCGGCAGCCAAATCTCGTTGTTTGCCCACGGGTTTGGCAAGCAGCTCTTCGACGATTTGACCGCGGCGGGGGTGGTAGCGGATTGGCGCGAACCGAATGTCATCCGCATGGCGCCGGTGCCGATGTACAACTCGTTTGAGGATTTGGCCCGTTTTCATGCCATCTTGCAGCACTGCATCACAAATTCGAACTGAGTCATGCACCGTTCCTCCCGCTTTGCCGTCTTCGGCGTCGGCCGCTATGGTCAACAGATTGCCCTTGCCCTGTCGGCGAAAGGGGCGGAAGTTTTTGCCTTCGACTGCGACGGATCGAAAATTGAAGGACTCAAGGATGAAATCGCCCTGGCCGTCACCCTCGATTCCACCGACAAGCGCGCCCTGCAGGCCCAGAAGGTGCAGGAGATGGACGCTGCGGTGGTGGCGATCGGAGAGAACTTCGAGGCCACGGTCCTGACGGCATTGAACTTGCTGGATTTGGGCGTGAAGCGGGTCATTGTGCGGGCCAACGACGACAACCAACAACGGATTTTGACCAGCCTCGGGGTGACGGAAATCCTCAGCCCCGAGAGCGAGGTGGCGAACGTGGTCTCCGAGCGCCTCATCCACCCGAACATCCGCGGCTTCTTGCAACTGCCGGACAACTATGAGATTGCCGAGATCCGCGCGCCCGAAAATTGCGTCGGCCGCACGCTCGGCAGCGTGGACTTGACCGCCCGTTACAACCTGCGGCTCATCACCATCCGGCGGCTGACCGAACGCCCCGAAGAAGAAGGGGGCGACGTGGAACACATCATCGGGGTGCCGCGCGCCGAAACCGAACTGCTGCCCACCGACACCTTGGTGGTCTTCGGCACCTTGACCGCCGTCAAGCGGTTCCTCGAAGTCAATTCGTAACGCTCAGCGCAACACCGTGATGGAACCCTGGGCCTCCTGCCACAAGCTGAGGGTGCCGGCGGGGTCCATGACATAACGGTAACGCGCCCGCCAGAGGTACTGGCCATCGGCGGTGTAGTAGCGCCCGCCCGGCCCTGCGCCGTGCCAGTAGGCGCCGAGTTCGGTTGCGCGCCACACCTCGTTGCCCCACCGGTCGTACACCACGAACTCCAAATCCACCAAGTTCCGCCCCTCGATCACGAGCACTTCGTTCATGCCATCCCCATCAGGCGAGAACGCGTTGGGCACCCACAACAGCGGCATCGAACAGAATCCCTGCACCCACGCCCCATCGGTCGTCGTGCACCCGATGTTGTTCGTCACTTCCACTTCGTAATACCCCGGATCCGCCACCACTTGCACGTTCGACGGGTTGCCCGTATTCCACTCATACGCCGCAAATCCCCCCGGAACGCTCAGCAAATACGTGGCATCCGGGAAGTCCTCGAAGCAAAAGGCGGTGTCGCTCGGCAAGTTGAGTTCCGGGCTTGGCAGGGCCTCCAAGGCCACTTCCGCTTGCGACGTGCACCCTCCCGCATCCGAAACCGTGACGTACACCGTCCCCGACGTGTGGACCACCGAAACCGGGCCCGCATCGCCGTTGGACCACACATAGGTGAACGGCCCCGTGGCCAAATCCACCGGCGTGGCATCGAGCGCAGTCCCCGAAGACGAACAGAACGTCACCTCCGCCGGCAAATCCAACACCGGCCCATCCGAAAACACCACCTCCACCGCATCGGAGGCCTCGCACCCGTCCGGTGTGGTGATGGTCAATTCCACCGAAGCCGAAGCCGACAACTCCACCGTGGGGCCACTCGCCCCGGGAATGTTCCAATCGTGCTCCACCGAAGCGGCGTAGCCCGAATGCAACACCACCACCTCACCGGTGCACGCCACCACATCGCCTCCAAGGTCCACCACCGGCTGCACACTGGCCACTTCAATGAAATCGCTCGCCGAACACCCTTCGCCGTTGGGCTCGTCCACCTCCGCCGTCACCGTGTACAACTGTGTCACCTCGCCGATGAGCGTGGGATTGGGCACATTCGGATCCGAAAGCCCCGTCGCCGGGCTCCACGTCCACACCAAATTCGACGGCGAATCCGCCGTGGCCTGCAGCTGGATTCCGTCCGTGGTGCACGTCAACACATCCGCCCCCGCATCCACCGTGAAAGCGGGGTACACATCGAGGTTGATGGTCAAGTACAAATCATCCCCGTCCGGAGCGATTGCCGTGCATTGCACCACCAAGGACTCCGTGGGCGTGAAGCTGACGGATTGCGTGGTGTTCGTTGCGAACAAGGCCTCCGGGCTCCACGTGAAACTCCAATCGGCCGGATTCGATTCCGTCGGATCGTCGTACCAGCCGGTCACGTTGACGTACAAGTTGACCACATCACCGGCGCAAATGTTGTCGTTGCTCGTGGCGATGTATTGCGCACGAATCCCATGCACACTCGCGACGAGCAGGGCCGTCAGCAGGATCCGATGCAGGCGCGGAATCATTCCCCTAATTTCGGGAATTTCTCGCTTTCTACAGGCCAAATCCACTCCAAAGTCCAATTCGACCGCAATTCCAATCCCCCTTCAGCCCGCAACCGCACATCGCCCGGCTGCAGCACCTCCAGCTCCGCCTCCGCGAACCGCCCCGTCCCCTGCCGGTCCGATTCCCACACCAGCTCCACCTTTCCGGGCAGCAATTCGCCCACCCGCCACGCCACCGAATCCCCCGCAGCAAGCGGGCGCTCGGCCAACATCCGGCCCGCCGCATCTTCGAGGCGCAACCGCCCGGCGACGGGAGGCGCTGCCACGTGCATGACCAGCTCGGCGAGGTGATCGGCCGGCCACGTTTCCCATTGGGTTTGGAGGGAATCCGAGCGGCTGCCGGAGGCGAAGGTGATGCCGCCGGGGGCAACGTCGAGGGCGTATTTCACCCCCGCCGCCTCGGCCACGTGCCAACGGACTTCGAAGGGCGAGGGTTGGGAGAGCGAGTCGAAGCCGACCTCCACGCTGTCGACGGCGATGCGCCAGGCGGCGGGGTCGAGTTCGGCGACGGGTTGGGAGAAACGGAGGGTGCGGTGCGGGGCCGCGAGGAGCTTGCCGGATGGGAGGCGGCGCGGGCGGACCGAGCGGCGGGTCCGGACGGCGCGCACCGGGAGGGTGTCCGTGGCTTCGGTGGGCGGGGTGCGCCAGGTCCACAGGAGGGTGTCCGCCGCGCTTCCCCAGGTCCAGACGGAGTCGGCATCGGCCCACCAGGGCAGCGGGTGGCCGTGGAGGTCGGTCACGCGGACGTGTTCCAGGTCGGAGGGGCCCGACCAGGCGGCGGCGGCCACGCCGGAGGAATCGCGGGAAGGGCGGTTGAGGTGGGGCGTGGATTTGGCCTCCGTGGGAAACAGCGTAAAATGGGCAGGAACGCTGTCGTGGCCCGCCGTCCACAGGCCATCCCAAGCCACCGACTCCCCCGGATTCCACGCCCAATCCTTGTTCACGTCCTCCACCGCCCACGTGCGGTACACGCCGGGCGCGATGTACCCCACCTCAAAGCGGCCCGCCGCATCCGTGACGCCCACGTAGCGCGGCCGGGCCCCTTGCACGAGCGAGTCCACCGGCCAATCCGCCGGAAAGAGCATGACCCGCACCCCGGGAACCGGCGCTGCAAAATCCCGGTGAACCACGCGCCCCCGCCACCGCAAGGTGTCCAACTCAGCACCGATGGCCGCCGCCCAAACGCCCTGCGTCAAGGGGTTGCCTTCATGCAAATCCACCACCGACTCGCCCAAGTCCAGCACCACCGTGCCGGATTCAGGCAGCGTGACGCCCGACCAATCCAATTCCAGCGTGCGGCCGCGCAGGCGGTACGTCGGCAGCCCGTCCAACGGGGGCGAAATGAGCCATTGCTCCCGGGCGTTCTTCACCTGCACGTATTCATCGAACTCCAGCACCACCGTGCCCCCGGACCAAAACGTGGTCCCGGCCTCCGGGGACATCCGAAGCACTTGGGGCGGGTCTTCATCCACCGGGCCACCCGTGGGCGACGACACCTGGGCGCACCCGGCCCACAGCAACAGGGCCGCCAGCCAAAAGACCGGATTCAGCCTTCCCATGCCGCCCAGTTTTCGGCCAACCACGCCGCCACCGCCTCCAACCCCTGCACATCGGCCGCAGCGAACCCGTCGAGTTCCACGGCATCCACATCCAACACCGCCACCACCTCGCCCGCGACCGCGATCGGCACGACCACCTCGGAGCGGGTCGCTGCACTGCACGCCACGTGGCCTGGGAAGGCCTCCACGTCCGGCACATGCTGCGTGCAGCCCGTGTCCCACGCCGCGGCGCACACCCCCTTGCCGTGGCGCAAACGCGTGCAGGCCACCGGCCCCTGGAACGGCCCAAGCACCAGCTCATCGCGCACCTCATCGACCAGGTAGAAACCGATCCAATGCCACCCGAACGCCTCCATGAGCGCCGCCGCAGCGTTGGCCAAGTTCGCCACCCGGGACGGCTCACCGCCCAACAACGCCCGGAACTGCGGCATCAACGCCGCCCACTTTTCAGCGGCTGAAGCGGCCGCCGGCAAGGACAAGGAGGAAGACATGCCGCGAAGATACCGCCGGCCTACGCCAAAGCAAGGACCAACGCGCCATCGACCTGCCAACCGGCCGCCTCGAGGGCAGCCGTGCAGGCGCGCAGGGTGGCCCCGGTGGTGAGGACGTCGTCGACCAGGTAAGCGCGAGCGGGGCCGGGCGCGGGCCGGGCGCGGTACGTGGAGGTCAGCTGGGCCGCGCGTTCGAGGCGGGAGCTGCTCGTGAGCGAGGCGCGGTGGTTTTGGCGCACCAAGGCCTGGCGAGCGATGCCCACCTGCCACACCTCGGCCACGCCGCGCGCAATCCAATCCGCCTGGTTGTACCCCCGCTTCAGGCGCCGCCGCCAATGCAACGGCACCGGCACCAGGACGACCTCAGCCGCCGGCCGCGCATGCCCCGCCGCCAGCCACCGCCCCGCCCGACGGGCCAACCGGCGGTCCCCTCCGTACTTGATCCGGTGCACCATCGGCTGCAACTCCTCCGCCCCGCGCAGCCGAAACCCCGGGCAGCCCCGCAATCCGTAGACCCGATCAGCGAACAGCACCTCGCCCGCCGGACCGCGCACGTCCGGCCACCGCAGCGCACACGCCCAGCAGACGCCCATCGGCATCGCCTCGCCCCACGCCGGCGCCTCGCACCGCACACACCACCTCGGAAACAGCCAATCCATGGGGCGAATGAACGGCGGGACCGCCCGGAAAGGGAGGAAAGTTCACGGATGGAGGGGTTAACTTTGTGGCCGCATGAAGTTCGGGAAACTGGAATCGTTGGAGGGGTTTCCGGCCGCGGGGTTCGACCTGCCGCCGGATGCTGAGGTGACCGGGCGCGTGCTGAGCGGGGAGGGGCGGCCGGTGGACGTGCGGTGTGGGGGGACGATGTGGACGGTGCGGGCGTGGCGGGAGAACGTGTACGGGGGGCTGCCGCAGCGGGCGTGGCCGGAGGCGTATGGGCGGGCGTTTGGGACGATCGAGTTCAACGCCACGCATTACCGGATTCACCCGGCGGACCGGATGGCCGAGTGGGCGGCGGGGATGCCGGAGCACTTCCGGTTCTGTGCCAAGTTTCCGCAGATCATCACGCATTTCCGGCGGTTTGCGAACTGCGAGGGGCCGACGGCGGATTTCATCGACGGGTTGTTGGCGCTCGGGGAGCGCCGCGGGCCGAGCTTCGTGCAGTTGCCGCCGCATTTCACGCCGGCGAAGGGGCAGGCGCTGCTGGATTACCTCGGGCAGTGGCCGCGGGAGTTGCGGGTGGCCGTGGAGTTCCGGCATCCGGCGTGGTTTGAGGGCGGGCCGGAGGCTGAGCGGGTGTGGGCCGGGCTGGAGGCGCTCGGCGTGGGCGCCGTGATCAGCGATACGGCGGGCCGGCGGGATGCGGTGCACATGCGGGTGACCGCGCCGTTCGTGTTGATCCGGTGGGGGGGCTATGAGGGGCATCCTTCGGACCAAACCCGCTTGGCCGCTTGGACCGACCGCCTCACCGCTTGGTTTGCAAAGGGCCTCGAGGAAGCCCATTTCTTGGTCCACCAGCCGGACAGCGTGCACACCCCCGCCACCTGCACGGCCTTCGCGGACCTCGTTGAGGCCCGGACCGGCGTGCGGCCCGCGGCCCCTTCCCTCCTCTTTTAGATCAGCCCAAACTGATGAAAATGGTGCGCCGTGTGGTGCCGCACCAACCCCTTCGCGTCCTCCGCATCCATCACCCCGTAGACGGGGTGCTTGTACGGGCCGGACAGCGATTCCATTTGGCCCAACAACTCCGCGAAGCGGGCCACCTCTCCTTCAAAATCGGCCCCCGAAGCCACCCGCAACACCGGCGCCGTCGCCAAATTCCGCGGCGTCTCCAACGGCGAAGTCCGCCCCACCCGCTTCAGGAACACCTTCCCCACCGACCGCGCCAGCAAGGCCGTGAAACCGCCCATCCGAACGGCGCCGAGGTACAGCTCCATGAACTTGTTGACGTGCGCCACCATCCCGGCCGCGTCCAACTTCCCCCATGCCGGCTGGGCCTCCGGTGTCAACCGCGCCAAGGCTGCCTGCAACGCTTCCGCCGAAGGCGTGTCCGGATGAAATTCCATCCTTACGCCCCGTGGCACTTCTTGTACTTCTTGCCCGAACCGCAGGGACACGGATCGTTGGGCAAGGCCTTCTTCTCCGAACGGATCGGTGCCTGCTTCGGTGGTGGCGGCATCCCTGGAGCGCCCGGCTGGCCCGCGGCACCAGCGGCTGCGCGCTGCTGCTGTTGGGCCCGCATCGCCGCGGCTTGAGCGGCCGCCATGGCCTGCTGCTGAATGT
>JALQTD010000008.1 GCA_023264155.1 Flavobacteriales bacterium
CATTCGTGGGGTCGCCGAACAAGCACCACGTGTCCATCATCTCCTCTCCTGCTCCTTGATACGCTTCGACCATCCCGCTGCACCCGTGGAAGTGGATGCCGCCCAGCGTGTGCTCGGTGGGTACCCCGCCCTCCTCGGCGATGAGCGCGTTCATCTCGTCCTGCCCTTCCATCGGCGGCGCCCAGCTTTGCAGCACACTCGAAAACGCCCCCCCGATTCCACCGGTTGCCTCGCCGTCGGCCTCCAACTTGCTCCACACCTCGCCAAAGCAATCGCCCGAACCGGTCGCCTCATCGAAATCCCCCACGCAGCAGCCTACGATGATGAAATACGGCCATTGTCCCGCATTGTGCAGGAGGTCCATGTCGTTGTTCGTGAAGCCGGTGGTGGCAATGCTGTTGTGCGAGCCGTGACCGGTGTAGTTGATCAGCGAGGCCCCGGCGTTCACCGCGCTCGCAAACTGGTTGGGGCCCGGCGAGCCGTTCGCATCGGCGGTTGCCCCGCCGGAAGGGGACGAACTGCCCTGGCTGCCGTCGTACAGTTCTTGGATCGAGGTGTACGTGAAATCGAGCAGTTGCGCCTTGATCGCGTTGTTGTGCTGCCAATCGCTTTGGTTGTCATCCCCGATGCCCGCGCCCTCCGCACTGCCGATGGCGATGGCGCGGCTGAACCAGTCGTCGCTCGTGTCCGGCTCTTTTTCATAGGCCAAATTCCGCTCAATCACGGTCACCAGCTCCGCCTCGTTGTGCGCCAGCATCCGCCCCACGAGCAGTTCCGGGTAGTGGTCGTCGCCGTCGATGAACCCGTAGCACGGGTCGCAGTAGCCCGCGCCACCGCCGTTCACCACCAGTTCCGAAGGCACGGCCTCTTCATCGCCCGCAAGGACGAGGTAGCTGTAGCCGAACTCGGCGTAGGCCGCATCGATGTAGGCGCCGATTTCGGCCGGGGTGTTCCCCGCCTCGGCGACATCCACGACGTCCACGAGGTAGCCCTTCTCGCGCTTCCATTGCACCCACGGCGCGAGGGCCGCGAAGTATTCAGCAGGACCGATCACGAGGATGCGCCCGTACTCGTCGAGGGCGTCGTAGCGGTCCGCGCCGACCGGGTTGAGGAACCTCCGGCCTTGCAGCGAGGCAAACACCGCGGACTGCGGGGCGCTCGGGCGAACGGGCAGGCCCGGGTTGGGCGTAAAGCGCACGGTCAGGTGGGTGTAGCGGCGGACCGTGGCGTCAGCGGGACGGTAGGCAATGGGATGCAGGGACAGGGTTTGGCCTGAAATGCCGCGCCAGTTGAACGCGTCCCCCATCGCCAAGGGATCCGCAGGCCAGAAGCCCTCCTCCGCGTAGACCGCCCCGGGTACCCGGGGCACCGATGCCGGGTCCACGTCGCGGTAAAGGTTGCCGCGCGAGGCCACCACTTCCACACCCGTCACGTCTTCGAACGCAGCAGATTCCACCTCCCAGCTCCAGCCCGTCACCGTCTCCCAAGCGAGGGATGTGGTGAACCGGCACAAATCGGGCGCCCCCGCCTCCAAGAATGGCGTGGCATCCGCGTGGCGAAAAATCGCCCCTCCCGGCACAGGTTGCCGCTCCACGCTGGGCACGCTCCAATCCAACAAATACGAACCGTCCGCCTGTGCGGTCCACGTCAGCCCGGGGATTTGGGCCATCAAAACAGGCGCCCCTGCGAGGAGGCTGATCAGCCCGAAGGCCCAAGATTTCAATGTCATCGCTTCAATGCTTGATGATCCTGACCGGTGGTTGGCCAGGAATTGCAGGTGTAAATAAGTAAGGTCCCGCCGGAGCGGAATGCAGGTCGGGAAGTTCGGGGAACCGGCCAGATTGCACGACAGCGCCCGATGCGGCGTGGACGTGCCAGGTGCCGGAAGCGGGCAGTTCGCCCCGCCAATGTACTGCGCCGGATGTGGGATTCGGGTAGAGCACCGCCTCCGGGTCAGCCGCTTCTGGGACGGCCGTCGGGCCGGATGAGAAGGTGAAGTGCAGGGTGAGGTGGTGTTGGATTTGGCCTTCAGGGAACACCCAAAACGTGCCTCCCCCCTCCCCCGGGATGCCGCGTGAAGAAATGAGGAACTTCAGGAACGACGGGGTATCCGGCGCGAGGGGCAACTGAACCGCACTCGTCGGCACCCCCGTGTGGCACACGGTCGGGTCGCACAGATCGGCCTGCCACCCGGCCGGCAAATCCCACGCCACGCGCTTCCAAGCCCACACCACCGAATCCACCGCCGCCGCATCGCCGTATTCAATCTGCGCCACGGTGATGGTGCTGTCCAGCGGGAGCTCAAGGGCCAGCACGGTATCCGGCGCCACCCACCACGTGGGCGCTTGTGCCGAGGCAATGAGGGGACCAGTGAAAGCCACGAAAAGGAACAAGGCGCGGAACATGCAAGCAATTTACGCACGAACCCAGGATGGTCTTGGCCGCGCGCCTGGGGCTGCGTAATTTGCTGCTCCCAAATCACATGCCATGCGCGCAATCGCTCTCCTCCTTGCGGTGTTGATGACCGCTACCTTTTCACATGAAGCCCATGCCCAGCGCCGCAAGCGAAACGAGGGCAAGACGGAACAAGCCCCTAAAGGGAAGGGCAAGAACGATGTGAAAACCATGGAGGAGGTGGTCGCCTCTGCGGAGGAGTTTGCCGGGTTGCTCACACTCTACCGGGATACGGTGACCGGTGAGGCCTATGTGCTCATCCCGGATTCCATGCTGGAGCGCGAGCTGATTTACTTTTCCCAAATCACGGACG
Source organism: Flavobacteriales bacterium (assembly GCA_023264155.1). Lineage (GTDB taxonomy): Bacteria > Bacteroidota > Bacteroidia > Flavobacteriales_D > Sanyastnellaceae > JALQTD01. The sequence continues at coordinate 2,768 of JALQTD010000008.1, forward strand.
GAGTGGCCGAAGCCGGCATGACCCGGGGAAGCTACCGGGGCTCCAAGGTCATCACGCTGCACCGGCATTACGACCGCATTGAAGTGCACGCGGAGAACACCGGCTACTATTTCGATCCGGAATCGCCCCTGAGCCGGGCGGCACAAGCGAATTTGAACACCCCGGTTTTGGCCAGCGTGAAAATCACCGCCCAAGACAGCCTGCGCGGCTACCTCGTCAGCGGCGACGAGCTTTTCCTGACGGAGGACATGCAGATGGTGAAGCCGCCGAGCCGCGGGAAGGATGTGCTCGGCAAGTTGAACAAGGAGAAAACGAAGATTGGCCAAATCGACAACTACCCCGCCAACACCGAGATCGCCGTGGAATACGTGTACGACAACCCCAAACCAGCGGCCGGGGGCAGCGCCGTAGTGGACGGGCGCGTCATCACCATCGGCGTGCGGCACGCCCTCATCGAAGCCCCTGCTCCGGGGTTTGAACCGCGGCGCGATGACGAGCGGGTGGGCTACTTCACCACCCGGGTGGAAGACATGACGACCGATGCGCCCTTTCCTTGGGCCGATGTCATCCACCGGTGGCGGCTCGAGAAAACGGACCCCGATGCGCCGGTGTCGGACGTGGTCGAGCCGATTGTTTGGTGGATGGAAAACACGACCCCGATGGAATACCGGGAGTACATCCGCACGGGGGTTGAGAAGTGGAACCAAGCGTTCGAGGCCATCGGCTTTCGCAACGCCGTGGAAGTGCGGATGCAGCCGGACACTGCGACTTGGGACGCCGGGGACATCCGGTACAATGTGCTGCGGTGGACCTCCTCACCCAGGCCACAGTATTCGGGGTACGGCCCGAGTTTCGTCAACCCCCGAACGGGCGAAATCATGGGCGCCGACATCATGCTCGAATGGGGCGGCATGGTGGGCCGCCTGTGGCGCGCAGAGGTCTTTGAATCGGCGGGCATGATGGACCATTCCGCGCGGGAATCCTTTGCAGAGTGGATGCACCGGTGCGACGCCGGAGCCGTGCAGAGCCAACAAACCCTGCTCGGGGCGGCCGTCATGCGGGCAGCGGGATTGACCGATGAGTTGAAAGAGCAGTTCACCCGCGAAACGCTGCACCGTTTGGTCTTGCACGAAGTCGGCCACACCTTGGGATTGAGCCACAACATGGCCGGCACGACCCTGCACACCTTCGATGAATTGATGGACCCGGAAGTCGTGCGCGCCTCAGGCCTGAGCAACAGCGTCATGGATTACCCCGCCATCCACTTCACGGGGGACCCGGCCACGCACTCCAAATTTTACGACGATGCGCCCGGTCCTTATGACCTGTGGGCCATCGCCTACGGGTACTCGCCGGACGCAGAAGGACTCGATGCCCTGCTCGCACGTTCGACCGACCCCACGTTGCGCTTCGGGAACGACGCCGACGACATGCGCCGGCCCGGTGGGGGGATGAACCCGGATGTGAACATTTACGACTTGTCGAGTGACCCGGTGGCCTACGCCGCGGCCCGGTGCGACTTGGTGGCGCGCATTTTGCCCACTTTGCCGGCGACGTATGCCGGGGAAGGCGCTGAAAACCATGCAGAAGTGCGGAAGGCATTTTTGACTTTGACAGCAGAATACGCCACGCAATTGGGCATCATGACACGCCAAATCGGGGGCATCCGTTACCACCGCGCCCGACCGGATCAGCTCGACGGCGCCCCCCTGCAACCGGTGGCACGGGAGGACCAAGAAGCCGCCCTGTCCGCCTTGCGGACCTACGCATTCGGTCCGGAAGCGTTCAGCGCAGAAGCGGAGGTGTACGCCTACCTGCAGGATCAGCGGCGCGGCTTCGGATATTTCGGAGCGCCCGAAGACCCGAAAATCCACGCACGCGCGCTGACGGCGCAAAAGCGGGCCCTCGATCACTTGCTGCACCCGCGGGTGTTGCAGCGGATGATTGATGCCGCGGCGTATGGCAATGAATACGCTTTGGACCGCTACCTCGACGACTTGAAAGCCGCCATCTTCGAAGACGATTTAAATGGTTCTGTGAATACCTTCCGTCAACAGCTGCAAAGCGAATTCACGCGGCGGTTGATTGCCGTTTACGAAGATGAAAAGCGCTACGACCCCATTGCTCGGGCGCAGGCGTTTTACGTGCTGACTCAACTGAAGCGCGAACTCCTCAGCGCACCGCGGGCGGATGGCATGACCACCGCGCACCGAGCGCATGTCGTGCATTTGATTGAGCGGAGCTTGACTCCGTGATGCCACAGCAGTCACCGGATGGGTGATTCCCGAGGTTGCGATAAAAAGAATGGAGCGTCGGCCGTTGCCAACACTCCATTACGATTCACAACTAGGTCCTCCATGAACTCGCGTTCACTGACCCAGTTGCGAATGTAAGCCATATTCCAACCGAACAGAAATATAATTCGACAAAACGAGTTATTATTTAGCTGACTGATTACTCAATCAAAACACCATGAACCTGTTAGCAACCCCCGCACGTTCAGCGGCAGGGCAATGGGCTTCGCTATAAATTTGGCACATGCAGTCCTTGTTCACCCGTACGGCACGCATCAACGGCCTCGTCGGTGCCCTCGCCGTCGGACTGTCCCTCGTCACTTCGGCCCAGCCCGATTTAAAGCGGTGGGTGCAATTGATCGATGACCGAAGCACCTTCCCGGACTTCGTGGCATTTCAGCAAGCACATCCGGAGGCTTTCGAAGCACATGCGGTGCCGCATTTGGCCCAAGAAATAGCAGCATTCGATGCCTTGGAGGAAGCGCTCCTCGCGTGGGAGCATGACCCTGAGCTTGAGGACCGGACCGTGCAGGCGCTCCTTGGAGAAGGCATGCGCCGGTGGCAGGTGTTGTGCGTCCTTGCCGATTTGTATATGCCGGAGCTTGCGCCGCAGGTGGAGGCCGCTGGGCTCGCGCCTTCATTCGCTTGGCTGCCCGCGATGTTGACCGGGTTCGACTTTGCGTACGAAGGGCCGGGGGACCGGGCGGGGTTGTGGGCATTGGATTGGCCCTTGGCCCAAATCCTGTTGGACACCTCCAACCCCGGCATCGATGAGCGGATGTTCGTGGTCCCCTGTACCGAAGCTGCCGTGACCCAACTCGCCGCCCTGAGCGAGCGGTTCCCCGGTGACCCGTTGCGCGTGTTGGTGGCGTACGCAAAGGGGGCCGGGTACGCCAACAACTGGGGCGGGCGGCCGGGCGAGGATGCGCGGCTGGACGAATGGTTGACGCTGTACCGCGTGGTCGCTCGGTTGTGGGAGAACTTGGAACGCGAGCGGCAAACCGTGGAGTGGCTGGCCGATTTTTCAGCTTGGGAACCGGTGCCTTGCCCCGGCCCGGTGGACCGCGTGGCGCTCGTGGAATGGGCGGGGTTCGATCGCCGGGCGCAGCGGACGTACTTGCCTTGGTGGACCAATGGGGCAATCGATTGCGCGGCTTGGGAGGCGGTGGGGGTGAAGATGCCGCGGGATTTGGCCCGTCAACTCGCGGAAGTCGACTGGAGCAACTGGACCCCGCACAGCTTCGGAGATTACAGCCAATCGAGCACCATCGACCACCGGGTGGGAAGCGGCGAAGTGCTCGGCATCATCGCACGGAAATACGGGGTGACGGTCAGCGAAATCAAAGCATGGAATGGCCTGACGAACGACCTCATCCGCATCGGACAAGTGCTGGAAATCCGCGGGGTGTTGAGCACTTCCGACGCCTCCCCCTCGCCGTCTGAAGCGTCACGTTACATCGTGCACACCGTGGCGGCTGGCGAAACCCTCTGGTCCATCAGCCAACGCTATCCAGGTACAACGGTGGACGACTTGATCCGCCTGAACCCGCAAGCCGAACCCCTGCAGGCGGGCGCCACCCTGCGCATTCCCCAACGATGAATTCCCCGCAATCCCCCCACAGCATCGGGCGCACCTTGCTTTATTTGGGCATGGTCGGTGGAGCAACGGCGCTGCTTTCTTGGGCAAACGTGCGGTGGGAAGTGGGGGGAGTTCAGCTCGTTTCGTTTCCGGATTGGCCCCGCGCAACGCACGTAGAAACGCGGGTGGAGCCCGAAGCCGTGGAAGCGCTGCTCGCCGAGTACGAAGTGGAGGAGCCTGAGGTCGCTGACACGTTAGTGGGGTTGGCGCCACCCGTGCTGGCGGATTGGGTTGCCCTGCCGAACGTGGCGGCTGCGGCAACGGGATGGGACACTTCGGGGGTGCCTTTGGGCAGGGTGCCGGCAACATGGGCTGCCGAACGGGCCGCCCAGATCCGGGTGCCGGACAGCTTGCACCCCAACTTGCGGTTGGTGGGGGATTCGCTTGCGTTTCAAGGGCTCTGGGGGTTCTTTGAGCAGGCCTCACACCGCCTCGTGACGGGCGGCCCCGCCCTGCATGTGCTGCATTTCGGAGATTCCCAAATAGAAGGCGACCGCATCACCTCGGAGTTGCGCCATGGCTTTCAGCAGCGCTGGGGCGGTCGCGGGCCGGGTTTCGTGTCCGCCGTTCCGCAGGCCCAAGTGCCCGGATTTGTGCAAACAGCTGTGGGTTGGAACCGGTATACGGCATTTGGCAAAAGCGACTCCACCTTGGGACACCAGCGCTACGGACTGCTGGCCACGGTCGGACGCGCGGACACTTCCGATACAAGCGCCTGGACCGCGCCCATCGCCTTCCGAAAGCGCAACATGGGCCACCGAAGCAACCGGGTGTGGGATGCCCTGCATGTGCTGGCCTCTCCCCTGCCCGATTCCAGCGGCGTCTGGATCGATTGCGATTCCGTGCGCTACCAAGCGCAATGGTCAGTGGACAGTGTGCACGCCTCCCTGCATGCCTCCCTCCCGCCTTCCTGCGAAGACCTGGCCATCCGGTTCGCGGCCCCGGGCCCTGACCTGAATGCCGTAGGTTTTTACGCGGATTCCGGAGTGGTCGTCCACAACATTCCGATGCGCGGGAGCTCGGGAACGATTTTCCGCAAAGCCGAACGCGCCCATTGGGTGGCCCAGTTGACCGACCTCGACGTGGGCCTGGTGTTGCTGCAATATGGCGGCAATGCGGTGCCGTACATTGAAGATGAAGCCGAAGCCCGGCAGTATGCGCGGTGGTTGGCCTCCCAAATCAAACTGTTCCAAGCCACGCTGCCCGAAGTGCCCATCGCCCTCATCGGTCCCTCCGACATGTCCACTAAAGACGGACTGGACTTCATCACTTATCCCCAACTGCTGCACGTCCGAACGGCTCTGCAGGAAATGGCATGGGAACACCATGTGCTGTTTTGGGACCTGTTCCAAGTGATGGGAGGGGCGAACGCCATGCCGGCTTGGGTGGCCGCAGACCCACCGCTCGCCGCTGCCGACCACATCCACTTCACCAACCGCGGAGCACGGCGCGTCGGGGCGTTGCTCAGCGAGTCGTTTGCATCGGAATTCGAATTATGGCGGTCGGGTCTCGTGCCGGTGGCTGCGCCGGATTCCATACCAACCAAGTCCGAAGCAGCCCCATGAAGCAGTTCCGACCGATTCACGGCATCCTGGGAGTGGCCTTTGCTTGCGCGGCATTGCTGCTCTCGAGTGCATCGCCGCGGCAGGAAGGCCGGACGTGGGAGGTGGCGCGTGGCGGATACGACACGCTGTTCCACACCCTGCCCCTGCGGCCCCAAGGGCTGCAGTTTCCCGGTGGGCGGCAGGCGTTCGAGCGGTTCCATGAACGGTTGGCGGCTCCGATGGTGGATGGGCATGGTGCGGTGCGCGTGGTGCACATCGGTGGGTCACACGTGCAGGCCGGTTGGATGGGCGACCGCATCCGGGAACGGTGGCTGGAGGGGCCGGGGAGCGCTTGCAGCCGTGGCTTGATTGCGCCCTACCGGATGGCCGGAACGAATACGCCGCCCCGGGTGCGGACCGAGTTCACACGGCATTGGAATGGCACGCGGTGCTCCCGAAGCCGGCACCAAGGTCCTTTCGGCGGTGTGGGGTTGAGCGCTGTGACGTTCGATTCCGCCGCCACCTGGTGGCACGCCGTCACGCGTTCCGACTCGAGCGCGTACGCCACAAGCCGCATCACCGTGCTCGCTGACGCACAGGGCCTGCTCCCGGTTTGGGACGGCGCGGACAGCACGGTCCGCGTTCGACGCACCGCGCTCGAACACGGAGCCGGCTGGGTGCTCGAACTGACGCCGGCGGTGGACACGTTGTTCCTCGGGTTGGAGCCGGACAGCGTGGGCGGGGATGCACCGCGGTGGTTCCGGTTGCACGGTTTGGTCGCCGAACAACCCGAATGCCCGTGCGAAGGGCTGGTGTACCACGAGATCGGGAACAACGGAGCGAGTACCGCCAGCGTGTTGCGGGGGGCGGGAGACGCAGCGTTTCACCGGGACTGGGCGGTGTTGGATCCGGATTTGGTCATCTTCGGTCTCGGCATCAACGACGCCCACGGGCCGGCCACGCGCTTCGACCCCGAGGGATTCACCGCCCGGTATGACAGCCTCATCGGGCTGATCCGGCAGACGCAACCCGATGCCGCATTTCTGTTCCTCACGAACACGGACAGCTTCTACGGCAGGCGCCCGAATCCTTCCGCGTTGGCGGTGCGCGAGGCCATGTTCGAGGTGGCTGCCCGCCACGGTGCGGCGGTCTTCGATTTGTTCGATGCGATGGGCGGCTTGGGGGCGATGGAGGTCTGGCGCGAAGCGGGCTATGCGCGCAGCGACCGCATCCATTTCACGCGGGAGGGCTACCGGGTGATTGCCGACTTGTATTGGGACGCGTTGCTCTGGGATTGGGCCAAATCCCAAGCCGTATCCCGCCGGCGCATCCAAATCCCATCCCCTGCACGTGGCCGTGAATTCACCCCGCCAACCGATTCGACCGCATGGAAATCCTAGACGCCCTCATCGACTGGCTGCGGTTCGATCCGCGCGCACCTTTGACGTTTACTCGCGTGGGGTTTTGGGCCTACCTCGTGGTGGTGCTCGTAGGATTCGCTACGCTTGAGCGCAAAATCGCCGTGCGGAATGCGTACCTGTTCGGCATGAGCTTGCTGTTTTACTGGAAAACCAGCGGGTGGTTCTTCCTGATCTTGTTGTTTTCCACGGGATCGGATTGGTGGATTGGTCAGCGGATCGCCGCACACGAGGGCGGAGCGCGCAAGGGGTGGCTTGCCCTGAGTTTGACCATCAACCTCCTCGTGCTGTTTTACTTCAAGTACGCCTACTTCTTTGTCGACAGCCTGAACCCCATCCTCGGCACCCATTGGCAGCCCACGCACGTGCTCGGTGAATGGAGCAACGCGGTGCTCGGCACGAGCTTCCGGGTGGACCGCATCCTGCTGCCGGTGGGCATCAGTTTCTACACGTTCCAGACCATGTCCTACGCCATCGATGTGTTCCGGCGGGAGATTGAGCCGGTGAAAAACCCGCTCGATTTCGGTTTTTACGTCAGCTTTTTTCCGCAGCTCGTGGCCGGCCCCATCGTCCGTGCACGGGATTTCATTCCGCAGCTGTACCGGCCGTATGCCTTGACGCGGGCGGGGTTTGGTATGGGCTTGTTTTGGGTGCTCAACGGGCTGATCAAGAAAGTGTGGCTCGCCGACTACCTCGCCCTCAACTTGGTGGACCGGGTGTTTTCCCGGCCCGAAGCGTATTCGGGCTTTGAGAACTTGCTGGGCTTGTATGCCTACAGTTTGCAGGTGTACGCGGATTTCAGCGGGTACACGGACATGGCGATTGGGATTGCGATTTGGCTTGGCTTCCGCTTGCCCCAAAACTTCAACGCACCGTACAAGGCGAAAAACGTCGGGGAATTCTGGAAGCGGTGGCACATGAGCCTGTCCACCTGGCTGAAGGACTACTTGTACATCCCCATGGGCGGCAACCGCAAGGGCTCCGTTTTTACGGCCATCACTTCCTCCTTCATCTTGCTGTTCTTCGCCTTGCTCGTGCCGAACATCGGGGTGCTCCTCGTCGTGGCAGGTACGTTGTGCTTGGCCATCGGGGCGGCCCTGTGGTTCCCGGCGTTCAAGCGTTGGTCGGTCACGAACATCAACGTGATGCTGACCATGCTCATCGGTGGGTTGTGGCATGGGGCGAGCTGGAATTTCGTACTGTGGGGCGGGTTGAACGGGCTTGGCATCGTGGTGTACAAGCTGTGGCGCAAGGTGAGCCCGTGGGAGGGGTACGACAAATGGTGGAAGGCGCTGGTGGGCGGGTTGTTGACGTTTCACTTCATTACCGCTACCCGGATTTGGTTCCGGTCAGGCAGCAAGACCACATGGGAATCCCTGGAGGAAGGGCACAACTTGCTGACGGAGTGGTTCACCGCCAATGCCATGATCCGGCAGCTGGGCCAAATCCCGAGCAGCCCCTTCGCCGACATCGTTCGCGGTTACGCACCGCTGCTCGCCCTGATGGCCGCGGGATACGCCATCCACCTCCTGCCCGATCGCTGGAAACAGGGGTACCGCGAAGCGTTCAGCCGCGCGCCGCTGTGGGTGCATGTCGTGGCCGGCGTAGCGGGCATCAGCTTAGCGTGGCAGGCCATGCGGGCCGGCCTTCAGCCGTTCATTTACTTCCAGTTCTGAGAAAGGGGCACGCCTGTTATTCCGTGCACGCCGGCACTTCCTCGAGGTCGCCGTACGCGCTGCATTGCGCGTGCCGCGTACCGCAGCTCGTAAGGAGAACGGCGAAGAACAACGTACCGAGTGCGGCGATGATGAGGCGCTGGATGTTCGTGTGGTCAAGTGGGCGTGATGTCATGGCTCAAGCAATTGTGGTCGGTACGCATAACGTGCGGCTGCCCAATTTAGTGCATCTTCGCCTTCGATTTACTTTTGCAGGCCAAATCCCGCCCATGCCCACCTCCCCTTCCCCCCGCCGAACCATCGCCCTGACCTTGCTCATCCTGCTCGCTTTGCACACCGTATTCCTGTTGAACCACGTGTACACGGGGCCGGTGCCGGACTGGCTGGCCCAAGCGGATGCTGGGCTCGGCGAACACCGCGCAGTGCTGATGATCCTCGAGGCCTTGGCCGCCGGCGTGGTATTCGTGGACCTGATCACCCGGTTCGACGAACTGGACAAGCGGGTGCGCCCCGCACACGTCCTGCTCGTCGCCCTCGCGGTCGTGGGGTGGCTCGCCCAGGTCTTCGTGTTCTTCTTGGATTCGGCCTTGTCTTTGGCCTGAATCAATCCAAATGGTATTGGTAATCGCCCTCATCAAGGCGCGATGGCAGCGTGCTGAACAGCCGAAACCGTTGCTTCACGTACTGGATGAATTCGTATTGTGACCAATTCTGGAGCATCTCGTCCCCCGGATCGCAGAAGGCAATGAAGGCATCGAATTCCGGCTCTTCCAAGTCGATGATTTCGTAATCAACGTACTTCACGAACAACTCCCGGAGCAGGTTGCGGCGGCGGTCGTCGTTCTCCATGCGCGCCACCTCGCGCTTGGACTGCTCTTGCCGGCTGAACATTTGGTACAAAAACGTGATCGGGCTGCTGAACGCGTCCACGGACGAGACCCGGTAGTCCGTCTCGTCGTAACCGAGGGATTCAATGTCGTGGAGGATCGCTTGCAACTCGCGCGGGGCGACGATTTCGGCGATGCCGACTTGAACGGCAAGCCGCTGCAGCTTGATTTGGACCTCATCGGAAGGCGAAACGGAAGGCACCACCCAATTCCGCGTGTGGAAACCGATGGCCCCGATGGCGAGCGTATCCCCCGGCTGCGCGGACACCACGAAGTCCCCATTCGCATCGACGAACAAGCCGCCGCCCAACCCACTTCGGTTCACGACCATCGCCGCCGGAACGTAGCCCCCGTTCGCATCAGTGACCTTGCCCGCGACCAACACCCGCTCCGGTTGCTGTCCCCAAGCCGCTCCCGCCCACAGCAGGCCACTCCACATCCACGTTCTCATGCGCATAATTCGAGTCATCGCTGCGAAAGTTACGGTCTGAAAAGCGCTAATTTCGAAGCATGGCGCCAACTTCTGCCAAATCCAACGACGCGAAAGCGGCTGCCCGCGCAGCTGCACAAGCACGCATCCGGGCGGCTTCGGCGCGCCACCGCTCCCCGGAAGATTGGGCGCGCGCCATTGCCGCTGGCGACCGCGATGCGCTCTCGCAGGGCATCACCTTGGTAGAAAGCCGTTCGGCGCAGGACCGGCCGCTCGCTGAAGCCCTCCTGGCCGCTGCACTCGCCCTCCCTCAATCAACCGTTGCGTCTGCGCGCATCGGCATCACAGGCATTCCAGGCGTGGGCAAGAGCACGTTCATCGAGCGTTTGGGCCAAACCCTGATTGCCGCCGGCCACCGAGTCGCTGTGCTCGCCGTGGACCCCACCAGCCAACGATCTCACGGCAGTTTGCTCGGCGATAAAACCCGCATGGAACACCTCGTTCGGGAACCCGATGCGTTCGTGCGGCCGAGTCCCGCCTCCGACGCCTTGGGAGGCGTGAACAGGGCCACTTCGGAGGCCATGGTGCTGTGCGAGTTGGCAGGGTTTGACCGGATATTGGTGGAAACGGTGGGGGTTGGACAATCTGAGACCGCCGTGCGGCAGATGACCGACATCTTCATGCTATTGCTCATCAGTGGGGCGGGCGATGATTTGCAAGGGATCAAACGCGGCATCATGGAAATGGCGGATTTGGTTGTCATCAACAAGGCCGATGGTCCGCTGGTGCATGCGGCGGAGCAGACGGCCAAAGAATGTACCGGCGCGCTGCACCTGATGCCCCCGCACCCACACGGGGAGCCCGTGGAAGTGCTGCTCGCGAGCGGGTTGGAGGGACACGGATTGGACGCAGTCATCGCGCAGCTCGCGCGCTTGCAAGCCGCTTTCGAGGCCTCCGGGTGGTGGGCTGCGCAGCGCACGGATCAATTGCAACAGCGGTTCGATGCCTTGGTCCGCGATCGCGTCCTCGAAGTGGCCCTCGGACGGGACGGTGCGCAGTCCTTGTGGCAACGCTTACAAACTGAGGTCCTACATCGGCAAATTTCCCCGTACGCGGCGGCCAGAATCTTCGTGAATAACGTAGATTCGTCTAAATGAAAATGAGTTTCGTCTTTTTATTGATGCATTTCTCGGCGGGCGCCGCATGGGGCGCCATGGTGTGGGGGTTGCCGTGGGAATTGCTCAAAACCTGGGGCATTGCTCCCGGGAGGGTGCTGCTTGCTTGGGTCGGAGCACTGGCCGCTGGGTGGTACCTGCCGGAGGTGATGGCGTCGGTGGTGTTCCTGGCAGCCACCTTGCATACGTTGCTGTCCGTCTATAAGACTTGGAACCACTTGAATAAATGGGGCGTACAAGACCGCGCTCAAACCAGCGAACAACAAGCGCAATTGATGGACTTGCGAGCGCAATTGGCTCGGCTGCATGAACAAGAACGCATGGCCATCCGCATCCAACAAACCGAGACGGAGACCCAGGTATTGGGGGATGCTTTTCGCCGATTCGACGCCATGCTATTGACCATCGAGAACCACTTGGCCTTGGGAGACGAAGCCCGGGCCGAGCGATTGATCACCCTTTTCGGCAAACATTTGCGCGGCATCCTCAACGAAGCGAGCTCCCCCTTCATTCGCTTGCGCGACACCTTGGAAGCCATCCGGAATTACCTGACGTTGATGGAGGCCTTGACGGATGAACGCCTATTGATTGACCTCGATGATGGGATGATAGAGCCCGAACACCACGGGCGAATGACACGGAATTTGGCCATCACACCGTGGATAGAGGCCCAGACCTGGCCGCTGTTCGAAGCGGTGGAACTGCAGAGCAATGTGGCTGCCCCGCATTTGATTACGGCAGACCTCGAAGGCGGCGAAGTGGTGTTCCGCCTGGACGAAAAGGAGTCGTTTCGGCTGAAATTGATGGGGGCTCCTGACCCCGCACTCCGCGTGCACCAGCGCGCTTGATCAATCCGTCCGCCAGTTGGACAAGTGCGCGATGAGGGCGGAAGGCGCCACGCGGTCCTCCCGCCTGCGCGCCATGTCCTTGATGGCGACCACCCCTTCTGCGCGTTCCTGTTCTCCCGCAAAAACGACGAAATCGGTTTGGGTGTCGGACGCAAACTTCAGTTGCTTTTTTAGTTTGGCCACTTCGGGGTAGAGCACCGTCCGGAAGCCGCCCGCGCGCAGCTCATCCACCAAGGCCAAATCCCCTGCCGTTCCCTGCTCATCCATGCGCAACACCAACACATCGTGCGCCGCCTCTTGCCCTTCCGGGAACAAGCCGAAATGTTCGCAGACGTCATAGATGCGGTCGGCGCCAAAGCTGATGCCCACCCCGCTAACGCCCGGCCAACCGAAGATGCCGGTCAAATCTGCGTACCGTCCGCCCCCGCAGATGCTTCCTACAGGCGCTTCAGGTACCCGCACCTCGAAAATGGCGCCCGTGTAGTAGTTCAATCCGCGCGCAAGGGTCGGGTCGAATACGATGTGTTGCGCTGCCGGGCGGCCGCTGCACCAATTGAGCAAGGTCCGCATGTCGTGGATGCCGGCTTGGGCTTGCGGGACTTCACCGGCGATGGCAGCGGTGGCCTCGAGCCGAAGGCGTGCGTCGGATTGAGTCGTCAATTGCACCACGCGCTGCACACCTTCCCGCACGGCTTCGGAGAAACCGCGATCGGCGAGCTCCTTGTCAACGCCTTCGGCGCCCACCTTGTCCAGCTTGTCCATGGCCACGGTGAGGTCGGTGAGCCGGTCGGCCACGCCCCACGATTCCGCGAGGCCCGCCAGGATGCGGCGATCATTGACGACCACTTCGAAACCGGGAATGCCCAATTCCTGCAGGACTTCGGTGAACAGCTGTATCAAATCGAATTCACTGACCAAGCTCTCCGAACCGATGATGTCGGCATCGCATTGGGTGAATTCTTGGTAGCGCCCGCGCCCGGGGCGATCTCCACGCCAAACGGTTTGGATTTGGTACCGGCGAAAAGGAAAGCTCAATTCGTTCCGAGCCATCACCACAAATCGGGCGAACGGCACGGTCAAATCATAGCGCAACGCCTTCTTCGCAATCGAAGGGGTCAAAGCCTTGCTGTTGCCCTCCGCCAGCGCGGTTTCATCCGCTTTCGCTAAGTAATCGCCGTTGTTGAGGATGCGGAAGATGAGCTGATCCCCTTCCTCCCCGTATTTGCCCGTGAGCGTGGACAAATTCTCCATCGCCGGCGTCTCCACAGGGGCCATGCCGTGCCGCTCAAAGCCGCTCCGGATGGTATTCAAAATCCAATTCCGCCGCGACATGACCACCGGGCCAAAATCGCGTGTTCCTTTAGGGATGCTCGGCTTGTTCATGCCGCAAAATTACCGCTTGTTCTGCAACCGCTTTTTGACGAATGCAAAAACCAAGACCACAGCCGTTGCTAACCAAATCCACATCATGACGCACACACATTACTTTGCCGCAACATTGCGGACCGCTAACTTCGTGATTTCGATGCAACCTTCAGCGCCACATACCCTGTTTTCTGGTCACAACGGAGCCGTGTATGATGCCGTCCATTGGAACGCAGCAGGAAAGTGGGTGACGGCGGGCGGCGACGGGGTGGTGGCGAGCTGGTCCGATGATGGCCAAGGCACGGCGGAGTTGCATCACCAGCAGGCTTTTTTCAGCGTGGCGGCCGTGGGCCCGCAACTGGTCGCTGGCACCGCTTCTGGCGAGTTGATGATCAAAGGAAAAGGGGCGGAACCGCAGCGCATTCAGGCGCACGAGGGGGGCGTGTTCGCACTGACCGTGGCCGCCGATGGCACCTTTTATTCAGGCGGAGGGGCGGGCCAAATCCACCACTGGCACCCCACCACCGGCCCCTGGCAATTGCACCGCAGTTTCGTCACCCCCGATCGTTCCAAGGTCCGCACCCTCCTCCCCACGGCCCGGGGCCTCCTCGTCGGCACCAGCGCCGGCTGGCTCGGCACCCTGGAGGACGGGCAGTTCCATCGGTTCGAAGCCATGCCGGTCACCGGTCATTACGCCGCGGTCCCCATCCCGCGCCGGAATGCTTGGCTCGTGGCTTGCGGCGACGGCCACCTCCGCGTGGTCAGCTTCGCCGGCGAGGTCGTGTACAGCTTTCCGGCACACCAGGGCCCGGTGTATCGTCTGGTCGTGACGGGCGATGTAATTTGGTCCGCCTCCAGGGATAAATCGGTCAAGGCGTGGCACATAATCGACCTCTCACCCGTAGACAAACTCGTGTTCAAAGGCGGCGGACACACCCGCTCAGTCAACGCCTTGGCTGCGCATCGCACCCGGGACGGCTGGGCCTTGCTCAGTGGCGGCGACGACCGTTCTGCGCGGGAATTTGTGCTCAACGATTCGGGATACCGCGCCACCAATCCACCGGTGGACGGCCGTGCTGCTCAAGCCAGCGGTTCGCCTGACTGAACGGACGGCTTCCGAAAAAGCCGCGGTGAGCCGACAACGGGCTGGGATGTGGGGCCTCCAAAACGAGGTGCTCTGGACGCCGCACCCAGGAGGCAAAGGCCGCTGCGGGCCTGCCCCACAACAAAAATACGCGGGCGCCTGGTGCATCGGCGAGGCCTTTGATCACCGCCTCCGTCAAGGCCTCCCACCCCTTCCCTCGGTGCGAACCTGCCTTGCCCGACGCAACGGTCAACGCGGTATTGAGCAGCAAGACGCCTTGTTCGGACCAACCCGAGAGCAGTCCATCCCCCGCAATTTCCTCGCGCCACCTCACTGACGGGACGTCCGTTGCCAGTTCCTTCAACATGTTCCGGAGCGATGGGGGAACCTGCACGCCATGCCGCACAGAAAAGGCCAACCCGTGGGCTTGGCCTGCGCCGTGATAAGGGTCCTGCCCGAGGATCACCACCTGAATGTCCTCCGGCGCGAGCGACGCGAAGGCAGCAAAGACGTCCTGTCGGGCGGGAAAGACGTTGGGTTGGCCCACCACCTGCTCCCATAAATGGGCGACCTGCGCGTCCTCCGCGGCAGTCAGCTGCGGTTCCACCCACGCGCTCCAACGCGCCCCCATGGCTTCCTTCCAAGTTTCCACGCGCGTAATTTAGCCAAAACTTCCGCCACACGGCCATCGAAATGTTCACAAGCCGCGCGGAAAAAACATCGGGAATTCAACCGTTTTTTACGTGCGCTTCCGCGATTCGGTGGGTACTTTTGCACCTTCCAATCCACCCAGCCCGTGCTGACCCCACCTGAATCCCCCGCCTCCCCCATGCCGGTCAAGTCGTCGAAAACGCTCTACCACTACCAAGAATCGGCCATCGAAAAGTTGATGGCGCGCATGCGCAAGTTCCCGGAGCATTACAACCTGCTCTTCCAATTGCCCACAGGTGGAGGTAAGACCGTCATCTTTTCTGAGCTCACGCGGCGCTTCATTGAGGAGACGGGCAAGAAAGTTTTGATCCTGACCCACCGGATTGAATTGTGCGGACAGACCAGCCGAATGCTCAAGGAAATCGGGGTCCCGAACAAGATCATCAACAGCAAGGTCAAGGAACTCGAAAAGGACCACGACCATGTTTGCTTCGTGGCCATGGTGGAGACGTTGAACAACCGGCTCAACGACGAGCGCATCGGGTTCGACGAACTGGGGTTGGTCATCATTGACGAGGCGCACTACAACAGTTTCCGGAAGTTGTTTGGGTATTTTGAAAACCAAATCATCCTCGGAGTGACCGCCACACCCCTGAGCAGCAACATCAAGCTGCCGCTCAAGGACAACTACAACGAGCTCATCGTGGGCGAATCGATCAGCTCCTTGGTCGAGCAAGGCTTTTTGGCCGAAGCCATCACCTACTCCTACGACGTGAACCTGCGCTCGCTCAAGGTGGGCATCAGCGGGGACTACACCGTCAGCAGTTCGGAACGGCTCTATGGCAATTACCTCATGCAAGAGAAGTTGCTCTATGCGTATGAGGAAAAAGCGAAAGGAACGAAAACGCTCATCTTCAACAACGGCATCAACACCTCCAAGCAGGTGCAGGCCATGTTCGCTGAAGAAGGGTACGAGTGCATGCACCTCGACAACACCCACAGCGAGAAAGAGCGGGAGGAAATCTTGACCTGGTTTGAGAACAAGCCCGACGCCATTTTGTCATCGGTTTCCATCTTGACAACGGGGTTCGATTCACCTTCGGTAGAGACCATCATCTTGAATCGGGCGACCAAGTCCTTGACCCTGTATCACCAAATGATCGGTCGGGGCTCCCGCGTGTTGCCGAACAAAAAGAAGTTCAACGTCATTGACTTGGGGAACAATGCGCGCCGTTTCGGATTGTGGGACACGCACATCAATTGGGCGGAAATCTTCAAGGCGCCCAATGCCTACATCGAAGGGCTCTACACCGACGAGGAAATCGAAGAGGAGTTCGTCTACGAGTACGATGAGGAAATCCTCAAGCGGCTTGAGGGTGGCCCTTCCATCGAATTCGACATCGCTGAGGCCTACGTGGAAGTCACCCGCAACGGGGATCGTCCTAAGCTGGTCATCGACCAAAGCATTGCACAACACGTGAGCGTTATTCGCTACTTGTGTGAGGATTTTTGGGACGCTTCTGATTTTGTCAAAACCATCGAGGGGGACATCAGTTTCCGCGTTCGGCAATACGCCAAGTGCATTGCCAAAACCACGGAAAACTACAAGAATTGGCTGCAGGAGGACTACACCCGGAAGCTGATGAGCGCCCTGCGGCAAGCTTACGCGGACGACGAATAAACGTCGCTTAAGCAACGAATATGAATTCACCGCCGACGTTCATGAACTCTCGGCGCGTGAGAACAGCGGGTGGTGTAATTTTCGGTCATGCCCGTCTCATCGGCCTTTTGGTCCCTCGAAAACGCCTTCCAACTGGTGTTCATGGTCAGTGCCACTGGTGGCGTGGTGCTGTGGATCATGCAATGGCACCACGCGAAACGCTTGCCCAAACCCTTTCCGGGGTGGCTGCATGCTTTGACGGGGGCCTACGCGGTGTTTGCGTTGGGGAATTGGATTTGGTCGTGGGGACCGACAGGCAATTGGTTTGAAGCCGCTCCGTGGATGGTGGTGGCATCGGCCGCCGCGCTGGCCGTGATTTTACCGTTGCACCACCGTGGCATGCAACGGATTTTGGGCCAAACCATTCCGAGCACCGATGGGCGGTTCATCGAAGAAATCATCTTGAGTCAGAGCCTGCTCCAGATTTCCAAAAACAAGGCCCTTCAGGATACCCTGCGGAAATCCAAGCGCGAGCACTTGCGCACGCAAATGAACCCGCATTTTCTGTTCAATGTCCTTACGGGCATCCAGCACCTCATCATGCAGGGCGATACGGAACGTGCATCGGAGCTCTTTCGCCGGTTCCGTCACTTGCTGATGCAGGGTTTCTTGTCCGCTGAAGACCATGTGGGCACCTTGGAGCAGGAGCTTCAACACGTGGAGAGTTACCTGGATCTTGAATCCGTGCGGGTGTCCCACCGCATCAGTTGGGATTTGGATATTGCGGCGGATGTTGATCCGGGCACGACACCTTGCCCCTTGTTCATCGTGCAGCCGTTGGTGGAAAATGCCATTTGGCACGGATTGGGCGGTGGAACGCTAGCCGACCCACGGATCCGCATCGTTGTCCGATGGGGGCTAGACGATGACCTCGTCATCCAGGTCAGCGACAACGGTCGGGGCATGGAAGCAGCCGCTGCTGTGCGCGAAAAGAAACACCAATCACGTGGCACCAGCATCATCAAAGAGCGGCTCTCACTGCTCAGCCATGGCGGGCAACTTAGCATGGACGAGCAACTCCCCCCTCCCCTGTTGCAGGGCGTAACCAGCACCTTGCGGTTGCACCATTGGCGGGGCTATGCCCACCACGCGGCCGGGGCGTGATTAAAACGGGAGGCGCGGGTCGGCAGCCGTCGCAAGCGTGCCGCGCACGCCCGCTTCAAACTGCAACAGCCCGGCCACGCCGATCATCGCTGCATTGTCGGTGCAGTAGGCGAAGGGCGGGATGTGCACCTTCCACCCCAAGGTCGTTTCGCGCTCCAGGAGGGCGGAGCGAAGCCCCGAGTTGGCGCTGACCCCGCCGGCGATGGCCACTTCTTGAATGCCGGTCTGCTCACAAGCCTGCTCTAGCTTGGCCATCAAAATGCCGACGATGGTGTGCTGCACGGATGCGCAAATGTCATCAAGGCGTTCGGCAACGAATTGGGGATTCGAAGCGAGGTGCTTTTGAAGAAAATGCAGGATTTGGGTTTTCAACCCGCTGAAACTCATGTCCAATCCGGCGATGCGCGGGTGGGTGAATGGAAACGCCTCGGGGTTGCCTTGTTGGGCATGGCGATCGATGAGCGGGCCGCCGGGGTACGGGAGGCCCATGAGTTTGGCCACCTTGTCAAACGCCTCGCCTGCGGCATCATCCAAGGTGGTGCCCACGACCTGCATGTCATTCGGTGCCTTGACCAGCACGAGCTGGGTGTGCCCCCCGAAACGGTGAGGCAGATAAAGGGCAATTCGGGAGCGGGACCGGGCTCGAGGAAATGGGCCAGCACATGTGCGTGCATGTGGTGCACGGGGACGGTGGGCAGGCCGTTCGCCCAGGCCCACGCTTTGGCAAAAGAACTGCCGACGAGCAAGGAGCCCAGCAGGCCGGGCCCTTGGGTGTAAGCCACGGCGTCGAGCTGATCAGCGGTCACGCCTGCGTCCGCCAACGCTGCCTCTACTGTGGGAATCAAATGGGCCGCATGGGCCCGAGAAGCGAGCTCCGGCACCACTCCTCCAAACCGCGCATGGACTGCTTGGTTCGCCACACGATTTGCCAAGACCTCCCGATCCCGAACAATGGCAACGCCCGTGTCATCACATGACGATTCAAAAGCAAGCAGGGTCGGCATGGCATTCACAATTGGTGTGCAAATTTAATCGGCCCTCCACATAGAAACCCGTACTTTTTGAGCGTGAATCCACTGTGGTCCCGGTTGCTTCGATTTTTCGGATATGCACTTGCGTTGTTGGTCCTGATCAGCGCCCTCTTGCACGTGCCCGCGGTGCAGCGGCCACTGGTGAAGGCAGCAGGCAGTTGGGCAACCGCATCATCGGGCTTAAACATTGAACTGCAACGCATTGCCATTCATTGGTGGAAGGGCCGGGTGGCGGTTGAAGGCATTGAGGTTCGCGATGAATTGGGAAGGCCGATGGCGCAAATTGCAGCCTTGGAAATCGGAGGGACGATGCGGATTGGTGGAACGTGGCACGTGCATCAAGTCCATCTGCAAGGTGGCCAAATCGAGGTTCCCGCTTGGCAAAATTGGTCCGCCCAGCGGCCGCCCTCGCCCTCCCCTGCCGAATTCCCACACATCACCGTGCACCGGATTGACTTGAACGATGTGCGGGCCTCCCTCCCCGCCGAGTGGGCTGGCGGTTCTGTGCAAGTCAATGTGCAAGGGGGGGCGATGGAGTTGGACGCCGGAGGCTGGCAGTCCCAAGCAGGACACCTCTTCATGGCATGGGATGAAGGCCAAACCCCTTCCCTCCTGCGCCCCGCCGGCACACTCCAAGCCCATGCCCCCAAGGCCGCACATTCCGAAGGCGTGCTTCGGCTCAGCGTTGACTCCCTGGACGGATTGGGATGGCACCTCGAAGGCAACGCCCAGTGGCGCGGGGGCGATGTCCCCATCGAAGCGGCCGCGCTCCGATGGGAATATGCGCCGGCTGATTTCGATGCTTGGTGGGCACGCATCGCTCCCCCGGATTTTGCCGAATGGACGCACGTGCGCACCACAGGGCGCCTTTCCCTTGCCGGGCAGGAAGTCACCGTCAGCGAGGCCCACCTGGGCGAGGCCATCGCGGTTGAATCGCCTTTCACCTTGACGTGGCTCCCGGGTAGCGCCTGGCCACAAGCCGAGGGGCGCCTGCTTTTGAATTGGGACGCTGTTCAGCAGCTGCCGGGGATGGACACCTTAAACGTCCCATGGGATGAGCTCACGGCATGGACCGGTGAACAGGCAGCCCTCGCCTGGGAAGGCGGGTGGGAAACGGCCTCGCAGCTCACGGTGCATGGAACAGGCGGTCAGGCCCGGGGCGCCTTGACGCTCTCGGAAGGCTGGAACCGAGCCGAAGGGGACCTCTTTGGGGTGGACTTGGGGCAAACTGGGCAATTGCAATCGGCGCACTTCAGCATGGAGTCGGCGGAGGCGTTGACGCAATTGACCACATGGAACTGGAGCGTGGCCTGTGACGTCGACGCAGGCGCAGGACTGCCTGGTCGCCTTGAAGGAAGCGGAACGGTAGCTTGGGAAGACGCATCGGCTCAAGGCAATCTGCTTACCGCTGGCAATGGATGGCCCGGCGATTTGGCCATTCAAGCCCGCTGGAAGCCCGAAGATACCCGGGTTCAATTTGCCGGTCAGCTCCTCGGCCTGCAGCCACTCGACCGGCCGTGGAACCTGCACGCGGGCCTCGAGGGGGAGTGGCGAAAGATCCGCGGGGACTCCAGCCGTGCGCGCGTGTCGCTCAGGAACATGGTGCTCCTTGATGGTGGCCGCCCCACCACGTTCGAGCGGCTGGATGCCTGGTTGCTGCTCGGAACGTCCCGAGCGCAGCTCAGGTGGGAGTCGGATTTGGGCACGGGCGATGTGATCAGCAGCACGGATTGGGACATTTGGCAAAGGTGGTGGCAAGGGGTGCAAATGCGGAATCCGGCCGCCGCAACCCCAGCACTCCAAGCCGACATCCAGGTCCGGCGGTTCAGCCCCATCGCCCAGTTGCTGCAATGGCCGGTTGAACTGGCCGACGGCAGCCGCATGCGGGCCACCGTGGGACAAGACGGCGTGGAAGTCCGGTTCAATTCGGCCCGCTGCAGCGTGGAAAACTGGACCATTGAAGGCCTGCAGCTGGCCGTGGACGGCTGGGAAACAGAAGTCTATGCGAACGCCTATGTGGAGGAAGTCGCGCTGGACGCCGAGGTGCTGGCGCGTGCTTGCGCCCTCGATTTGCATGGGGATTCCCTGTGGGCAGCGGACATCGAGTGGCTCGGTTGGGGCGATCAGCCCACGCGTTTTCGGGCGGAGGCAGGCCAAAACCAGGGCAACTGGGACGTGTTCGTTTACGAAGCTGGCGTCCCTTGGCTCACCGAGCGCTTGGAATTGGCGAACGTTCCCGCACGCTTGAGTTGGTACCCCGAAAGTGATTCCCCGTGGTCCCTAAGCGGTTTCCAATGGCAAACCCCCGGGGCACGCCTCGACATCCATGGTTCCATCGGAAACCGCGGGGAGGCCAATGTGCGCCTCGACCTCGAACTGGACGGCTTGCCTCGGTGGGGGGGGGTGGACGCTTGGCCCGTCGATTTGGCCTTTGCACAAGCGAGCGTCGAGCTCTGCAACTTGCTCGAAACGCCCATGGTTTCCACCACCGGGTACGTCGAAGGGGTGCAATGGGGGGAAGGCGCCCTCGAGCGCATTGAATGGCAGGCGGACGGCGACCAAGGCGGCTTGCAAGCCAGCTGGGCAGGCAAGCATCAAGGCCAAACCACCTTGCGCGGAAGCGGCTTCATCCCGCTCACTCCCGACCAAGAATGGAACCATGAAGTGGCCATTCAGGCGCTTCCATTGGAGTGGATCAACCCGCTGATGCCCGCCGGCACCGTGGACTTGCTCGGGACCATCGCGGGCCGCGCGGAGGTGCGGGGGCCGCTCGCCGAACCTCGGCTGAACGGGCAGTTATACACGGACTCGGCCCGCGCCCGGATCGATTACCTCGGAGTCGACGTGTGGTTGAGCGGATCAGCGCAGTTGGCGCCTGAACTCATCGCGCTGGACCGGTGGACCATTCGGGATGATCAAGGCCGGGCGGCTTGGTTGACGGGGACCATCCTCCACCAATCCTTTGCCGATTGGAACTTCGATTTGAGTTTGGATGCCAACACTGCGCCCTTTCACCTGATGTCACTCGGCCGGAACGACAACGATTTGTTCTATGGCGAGGCTTATGTGACGGGCGATGCCAACGTGTCGGGGTACGCGAACAATTTGCGGATGGAGGCGCGGCTCCGGACCGAGAAGGGAACGACGTTCGCGCTGCCGTTGGACGCGGCGAGCGATGCGCGATATGCCGACTTCATTGTGTTCCGGCAGGAGGAGGTGGCGGAGGAGCAACCGGTGCAGGATTTGGCCCGGATGCGAATGGATTTGGCCCTCGACATCACCTCAGACGCGACCGCCCGCATCATTTTCGATGAAGCCCTCGGCGATGAGATCACGGGGGTCACGCAAGGTGCCATCAACCTGACCATCGATGACTTTGAGCGGTTCAACATGACGGGACAACTGGAGGTGCTTGAAGGCGGCTACCTGTTCACCCTCCAAAACATCATCAACAAGCAATTTGACGTGCGGCCCGGGGGAACGGTCACGTGGTACGGAGATCCCTATGCCGCCGAAATTGACCTGAACGCGCTGTATGGGCTGCGCACCGGGCTCGACCCCTTGCTCCCTTCGGAGCCGGAATTGCCCGGTAGGACGAAGGTGGAATTGAACATGGGCCTGAAGGGCAACCTCATGCGGCCGGAAATCGGGTTTGACATCGCTGTCCCGGAAGTCAATACGCGGTTGCAAGCTTTGGTCGAGAGCGCTTTGATCAACGAGGAAGAGCTGAACCGGCAAGTCATGTCGCTGCTTGTTTTGCAGCAATTCCTCTCACCGGATCCGACATCGGCGGTGGGAACCACGGGGTTGCAAGAGCGCAGCACGGAATTTTTGGCCTCGCAAATTGGCTTCTGGCTTTCCCAAATGACGCAGGATGTCGATGTGGGGGTCGATTATGGCACCGATGCCACAAGCGGGGAGCAGGCCTTAGCGGTGGCCTTGAGTGCACAACTGCTCGATGATCGCTTGCACGTGGAGGGCGCTGTGGGCACGAACCATTTGTTCGGCGGGACCACTGAAGATTTGCAGGTACAAGATGTGCGCGTCCGCTACGATTTGCCGCCCGATGGCATGTTTCAACTGACAGGTTACTCCACCACGAATCCTGCCGTCACGGGGCAAACCGGCACCTCCACGCAAGGTGTGGGCATTTTGATGCACGCCGAGTTCAACACGTTCCGTGAATTTTGGCAACGCGTTTTCGGACGAGAACCGGATTGATTTGGAATTTAACTAACTTCGACACCATGAAATTGCTTTGCCTGATCGCGTGTTGTGCGCCGCTCACTGTTTGGGGCCAAATCACCTTGACCGCCAACGACTTGCCACAAGCAGGGACCTCCTATCCCCTGGTTGACGCAGCGCCCCCCATCCTCACGGACCTCGAAGCAGCAGGTCCCGATGCCACGTGGGACTTTGCCGATTTGATGCCCTTGAACGATGCCCCGCAAGTCCCCCAACCGATCAGCGCCGCGTCGGTCACCGCCATGTTCGTCTTCAACAACCCGTTCAACTCCGCGTACCAGGCCGACTTCTTTTTGCCCACCGCCTTGCCTGACTTCGGTGTGGATCTCAGTGGGATCATTCCCGTTGACGGTTTCAGCAACTTTTACAAAACGGACGGGGACGCGTATTCCATCGTAGGGCTCGCCTTGGGGGCAGCAGGATTCGATGTGCCGGTGCCTTATGCCGATGTCGATGAGTTGTTTCCTTTGCCGTTGACGGCCGGGACGACGTTTGCAAGCACGTCCTCCATTGAAATGGACATTCCCGAGACCTTCGGGTATTGGTCCGATGCCGAACGCCAAGTGGAAGTGGACGGTTGGGGCACGCTCATCTTGCCCGACGGTCCGCATGAAGTGCTTCGGGTTCGGACCGAAATCACCGCCGACGACAGTGTGTACATCCCGCAAATCGGAACCCCCTTCGCTTTCGAACGGTCGCAGGTGGTTTACCAATGGTACGGCCAAGGTCACGGTTTCCCCTTGCTCGAAGTGAATGCCTTCTTCGGCATCCCGTCGACCGCCCGCTACCTGAACCTCGTCCCGCCTTCAAACGATGTCGCCCAGGTGGAAGGCACCCCATTGAACCTCCACCCCAACCCGGTTGTGGCCGGAACTCCCCTTTCCTTGGAAGCCCCATCGGGCACGGTGTTCACTTGGTTGAACGCCCTAGGCGAGGTCGTCTCCGAAGGCCAGACGACCGGCCCCGTGACCCGCCTGACTACCCCGGAAGTGCCCGGCATGTACTTCTTGCACTGTGGCGGGGCGACCAAGCAGGTGGTGGTGCAGTAAGGGGCTACTCGGCGTCGGTCGTTTCCGTGCGCAATTCGGGACCGAATGCATCGATTTCGTGGCCGAGGCGCTGTTCGTACCAAGAATCCAAGACCCACGATTTAGCGACTTGCGGATTGCGGAACACCCTGAACGAAATGGCGGGGCGGAACAAGGCCCAACGGATGCGGTCGCGCAAAACTTGAATCGAAGACGGGACCACCACCGCTCGCGAAGGAACCCCGCGCATGGCCTCGTCCGAACTCATCCACACCAAGGCCTCCTGGTCGACCAAGGCGATGCTCGAAGGAATCAAGACGAGCACGGGATTGTCTGCATCGGGCAGCAAGTCGCGTCGCGCAGCCTCCACGCGTTTGGCTTGGGCCAAATCAAGCACGACGTCCGGCCGAAACCGGACCACAAACAAGCCCATCGACAACTCGATGGTCGCCGCAGGCAACTGGATTTGTAGGGTGGGTTGCATGGTTGTGAATCTGGGTGCGTGAACACTCAGTCACAATAATAGTCGCTAAATGGGTTCGCTGAACAGAAATTCAATGCAGATGTCAACTCCCCATTGATCAATTCTTCCACCGAGTCGGTGGTATAGCCGATGCCGAAAACCCCCTGCTGTCCGCGCGAGGCGAACAACCCCAATCCACCGACCACATTCGTGTACGAAGGGCGCTCCTGGATGATGCCGGTCACCGGGGCCGTGATGTCCAGGTAAGTGGCCAGTTCGTCGTTCGCGATGGTGAGGACGAAGTCGAAAGCGCGGGCGATTTGGTCCACCTCATCCCATGTCCCCAGCACCCGCGTCATGTAAGGATCCTCCTCCAATTGCGCCGCCATCAGCCGATAAAATTGCTCGGCCTCCAACTCCAGTTGCATGGATTCCCCGCCCTCGATGTCGTCCGTGGTCACGCTGCCGATGTACCATTCGATGACCCGCTCCCGCTCTTCTGCGAGCACGGTGTGTGCCAAATCCTCCCACATCCGCTCCACCACATGCACCCGCATGGAAGCATCGTACCTCCGCGCCCCCGGGGCACTGGACCACTTGAACGTCAGGATGGGGTAGTTCGTGAAGCTCGGGCCGATGTTGGCAAAGCTGTATTTGAAATTCGAAACCCCGGGAGGCGGTTGAGTGATGTTGCCCGCAATCGCGGCAATCATGTCCGTTTCGGCCTCCGCCTCATCGCCGTCTGCCAACTCGAGCACCAAGCGGTACGTGGCGTTGAGGTCCAAACCGGATGGGGTGGGGAAATACCAAGCTTGGTGCTCTGGGGCGAAGAAAATACCGGGCTCCTTGTTCTGCAGCGTGGTGTCTTGCAGGGAAAAGGTTTGGGCCACTTGCCCCCCCGACCACTGCTCGACGTAGGCCACCACGTCCTCCGGCGCGTACTCACTGCTGTCGGCCACCAACGCAGCATCGTATTGATTCCCATCGCCGAGCCACGTGTGATTGATGCGCACCCACTGCGTGTCCTGAGCGGCATCCAACAGGCCAAACACCACCGGCGTCCGGTCATGCGGCGCATTCAACTCCACCTCGGTGCTGCACGCCCCCAAGGCCACCACGAGCGCAGCGCCCGCAACCGCTTTCAACATTCCTTGCATGCCACGAAGATACGCCTAACTTAATCCAACAAGAAACGCCAAAGTGTCCCGCCCATCAGCATAATCCCAAGGCATCGGGCATTGCGCCTTGCCGAAGGCAATCACCGGGACGGGGGCATCCACCTTTCGCCCTTGCCGCACTCCCACGCATTGCAGCCCCTCCGCGTTGCTGCGCACAGCCTCCCAAGCCTCCGCCTCGTCGTCGAAATACGCCACGAACAGCGTCCCCACCGGACTCGTCCAGCCCGCGTCCTCTTTCACCAGCAGGAACCCGTTCTCGATGAGCGATTCCCGGTTGAGCAGCCACAGCGCCTTGTGGTAATCGTAGTTGTTCGCGTATTTGTTGTTCAAGGCCAAATCCCCCCACTCCACCCAAGCCCCGAACAACCGATCCAGATCGAATCCCCGCGGCAAAAACAGCTTGGTCGTGCTCCGGCATCCCAAACCGTAGTGCGCAAAGACGTCGGATCCGAGCGCCTTCAAATCCGCCTCCGTCTCCAAGCCGTCCAAGACCGCCACACTGGTCCGGTTTCCTCGGATGATGCGCGGAACGTGCTTGAAATAGTGGTCGAAGTGCCGGGCGGTGTTGCCCGAGCCGGTCGCAATCAAGGCGTCCACGTCCGTCATGCGGGCATCCGACAGGGTGATGCGGGCGGCGTCTTCCGGGGCCCAGCGGCGGAGCGCATCGAGGGCGGCCGGGATGAGCACGGCATCGTCGGTGGCGCATTTGGCCTGCCCCAAATGACCGGAAATCAGCACGCACAGCACATCGTTCCACCCCACCATCGGCAAATTTCCGGCGAGCACCATCCCCACTTTACGCGGCGCCTCGACCGGCAAGCCCGCGGGCATGCGCCGTTCCCAATCCGCCAGCACCTCTGCGCGCAGGGCCTCCCCGTGGGCGCGCATCGCCGCCCGCACATTGTCAGCCGTGAACCAGCCGTTCCTCGCCTCGGCCATCCGGAGCAGCGCAGCGTTGTTGGCCCCTTCCTCGGGCACCTCTCCGCGCAACCAAGCGCCCAAATGAACCAAACCTTGTTTGAGGGTGTTCGAAATCATGCGTCGTATCTTCGCGGCAAACTTACACCCACTCAGACGGACATGGCCATCATCATCACCGACGAATGCATCAACTGCGGGGCATGCGAACCTGAATGCCCGAACAACGCCATCTACGAAGGAGGCGCTGAATGGAAATTTGCCGACGGAACGGGCTTCCGGGGAACCGGTGAACACCCGACCGCAGGCACGGTGGAATCGGACGCCGAACAAGCGCCCATCAACATGGACGTGTACTACATCGCGCCGGACAAGTGCACCGAATGCGTTGGCTTTCACGACGAACCCCAGTGCGCCGCGGTGTGCCCAGTGGATTGCTGCGTGGACGACCCCGACCACCGGGAATCCGAGGAAACGCTGTTGGCGAAAAAAGCCTTCATGCACCTCTGAGCCGCACGCACGAATCGCGTCCGCCGCGCGTTTATTGAACGTGAAGTTCCTGCTTTCCCTTGGCTGCCTTGTTTTGAGCCCGATGACCTGGGCCCAAAACCTATCCCCAGACGCCTGGGCCAATCTGCTGCGCTCCGGCCACGAACAGCTTGCCTCAGCTAGCACAGACGCGGAACGCCTCAGCTTGCACGACTCCTTGCTCACGTGGTGGAACGATGCGCTGGAAGCCGGACTCGGCCAGCATCCGGCATTGGCCTTGCTCGAGGGCAAACTGGCCCTGCCCACCGCCGGCCGCGGGGACGAATGGGTGCGGGTCATCAGTTGGAACGTGGAGCTGACGGATCGCACACAGCGTTATGGCGGCTTCATTTTGGCAGCGGACGGCAAAGGCCAAACCCACATCACACCCCTGCAGCAATCCCGCCGTTCCAAGGCCTGGACGCCCCAGGGACGTGTCCAACCGGACGATTGGCCCGGCGCCATCTACTACGATGTCATCCTCACCCACCACCGCAAGACGCCCTATTACACCTTGCTCGGCTGGGACGGCGCGGATGCACTGGTGACCCAAAAAATCGTCGAGCCCCTGCACATCAAGCGCGGCCGGATCCGGTTCGGTGACCGCACCCTCATCGGCCCTGACGGCACCACCAGCCGCATCATCCTGACCTACGCCGATGATGCCGTGGTGGCCCTCCGACACGAACCGGCGAGCAAGCGCATCGTGATGGACCACCTCAGTCCGTTCGCCCCGCACTTGAAAGGGGTGCGGTCGTTCTACGGACCGGACATGAGCTACGACGCATTGGTTTGGCGCAAGGGCCATTGGCTGTACGAGCCGGACGTGGAGGTAGCCGACCCCAACATCAAGGCCCCCTACAACGCGCCGCCAAGCACGCGCCGCCGCCGCGGCTAAGCCCCTATCTTCGCACCATGAAACGCGCCGTGCACGCTTTGTTCGGGATGTGTTTGGGCACCACCCTTTGGGGCCAAACCGATCGCTCAGCCCTCGACTCCCTCTTCTGGGTTCCCCTGCCCGCGGACTCGATGGTGTTGGAGCAAGCATGTTGGGTGGAGCGGCATGGCGCTTTGCCATCGGACTCAACGGTGGGGCTGTTGTTGTGGTCTGAACACGATTGGGCTTGGCAGCCGGACACCGCGTCCGTCGACTGGATCTTTCGATGGGGCAGTCATGATCGGCTTTGGTCGGTGGACCTCGCATTGAAAGAAGGCCGGGTGGACCGAATGGTGAAGCCGCCTGCGGGCGCGGCGTGGTCCGTCACCCGCGATGAAGGCAAACACGAAGGTCAACGCTACCGGGTGTTCGAATCGGGCGGCGACCGCCTGCACGTCATCGCGGCCGGCGCGCTCCCCACCCCTACCGCCGAGCGGATGGTCGAATGGCACCTTGCTTCAGGCGCCAACTCTCGGACGTTGGAACCGTTGCCCGGTCGCGTCGTTCCCGTGGAATATGCCCCCCCTGCCGGCGGCGGATGGCGGTTGAAAGGCTGCCGGAACGAGCAACGCGTCCTCGAATTGCAGGAGGTGTGGGCCTTCGACCCCAACCGCTCATTGATCGACGTGGTCCGGGAACGAAAAGCCACCGAGGATGATCAACGTTGACCGCTACGGCTGCTTGAGATGTTGATCTCGGTGGCTCCTGAACCGAACCTGCGGGGATCGGCATAGCGGCAACTGCATTCGGGGTAGTAGCGATCCACCCGCTGCCAGATTTCATGCTTCAGCGTGCCTTGCCCCACCCCGTGGATGAACACAATGCGTGGGGTCCGCTGCTCGATGGCTACGCGCAACATCCGCTCGAAATGGGCCAATTGAAGTTCAAGGATGGTGGCCGCGTCAAGTCCCGCTTGTGAATCCACCAACTCGTGGGCGTGCAAGTCCACCTCCACGCTCCCCTTCCCGCTCCAGGTGGTCGCGGCTTCTTGGTAACGTGCCTTGAACGACTTTTCCATTGCCCGCTGCCGCTGGGGATCCACCTCCTGTTGCAAGATAGCCGCAACAGAGGGCAAATGACGCGCGTACGACTGCGCCTCATCCCGGTCCACCATCGGCACCAAGGACGCAATGGCGTGTGGCCGCTCGAAGCCGGTCTCGTCTTCCACCATGGCTTCGGTTTCGGAAAGGATGGCCGTGACCGTGCCCTCCCCCACTTCATCAAGGAAGCGCACGTGTTGGCCTACACGGATGGCATCAGCTTTCATGCCTGCAAGATAAGGTCGGAAGGGGAAGCCGTACCTTTGCCGGACTCACCACATTTTTTCCACGATGCGCTCCATTTTGACCTGCATGCTTGCCGCCATGAGCCTCCCGCTGTTGGCCCAAGTCTCCCCCAAAACCGTAAGCAAAGCCCTTCGGGACCTCGAACCGGCCTTCGCGCAAAGCATTGCGGACTACCACATTCCGGCGCTCGGCGTGGCGGTGGTGCACAACGGCCAGGTGGTTTTCGCGGAGACATTCGGTGTCGCAGACGCGTCGAAGGAAACGCCTGCGGACGCCAACACGTTGTTCGCCGTGGCCTCGAACACCAAGGCGTTCACCGCGGCCGCCCTCGCGCAGCTGGTGGATGACGGGCGGGTGAATTGGGACGATCCCGTGCGGAAGTACCTTCCGTGGTTCACGTTGTACGATCCGTTTGTGAGCGAGGCGATGACCGTTCGGGATTTGCTGTGCCACCGAAGTGGACTGGCGACGTTCAGCGGGGACTTGCTCTGGTATGGCACCGACCATTCGCGGGAAGACGTGTTGCGCGCGATGCGGCATTTGGAGCCGACTTCGGGGTTTCGGACGGAATTTGGGTACTCGAACCTGATGTACATGGCGGCGGGTTCGGTGGTGGAAGCGGTCACGGGCGAGCCGTGGGCGGATCGCGTGAAGCGGGAGTTGCTGCAGCCGTTGGGCATGGAGCGATCGGTGCTTTCGACGCGGGATTTGGGCCAAACCGACAACGTCGCCGCCCCGCACAACTGGCAAGGCGACCACAACGCCCCCATCGACTGGGTGAACTGGGACAACGTGGGCCCGGCGGGCTCCCTGATTTCCTCGCCGGCAGACATGGCGCGGTGGATGCAAGTTCAGCTCGACAGCGGGCGCATCGCGGGCACCTCGGAACGCCTGTGGTCGGAGGCCCGCACCCGCGAGATGTGGACGATGCACACGCCGCAACCGGTGTCGCCTTGGTGGAATGCGAACATGCCGAGCGTGCACTTCCGCGGCTACGGCTTGGGCTGGGAACTGTATGACTTGGAAGGGTACCAAATCGTGGCCCACAGCGGCGGCTACGACGGCATGATCTCCCGCCAAGTGCTCGTTCCCGAAGCCGAGCTCGGCATCATCCTCCTGACCAACAACAACAACAGCTTGCCCTGGGCGTGGGGCTTCGATGCCATCACGCGGCTGCTCGGGTCGGATGCGCCAACGGATTTGGTCCCCCTGCTCCTGGAATACCAACGCGAAGAGGAGGCCCACCCGTCCGACCCCCTGCCGGAGCAAATTGCGGACGCTCCCGCTTCCCGGTCGCTCGCTGATTACGCCGGCACGTATGTGGACCGGATGTATGGCGCGGTGGAGGTGCAGTGGACCGGGGAAGAATTGCTCATCGACTTC
>JALQTD010000090.1:0-5816 GCA_023264155.1 Flavobacteriales bacterium
CCATCATGCCCGCTCCGGTTTGCTTCCGGAGTTTGTTCACATCTGCTGCAGTGATGTTCATGCGAGTTGTTATTGTGCCCGGTCGGGGCAATTAGACTGGTCTATGGTGTGGTTCAATTTGCGGCGTCAGCAGCCGGTGCCTCGCCCTCCGCAGATGGAGCAGCTTCCTCCTTCACTTCAGGTGCAGCTTCAGCAGCAGGTGCTTCTTCCTTCGCTTCAGCAGCCTCCTTCGCCTTGGCAGCGGCAGCATCAGCGCTGTCCTTGTCCGCTTTGCGCTCTTGCAAGCCTTCAGCGATGGCAGAAACGACGGTGTCCATCACGATTTCTACCGCGCTGCTCGCGTCGTCGTTCCCTGGAATCGGGAAGTCCACTGGGCGGGGATCTGAGTTGGTATCCACCATGGCAAACACAGGAATGCCCAGCTTCTTGGCCTCTGCCAAAGCAATGTGCTCCTTCTTCACGTCGATGATGAAGATGGCCGCTGGGATGCGCGTCAAATCGGAGATGGAACCGAGGTTCTTTTCCAACTTCGCACGCTGACGAGATACTTGGAGGCGCTCACGCTTCGACAACGTGTTCAAGGTGCCGTCCTGCTCCATCTTGTCGATTTGCGACATCTTCTTGACCGCCTTCCGGATGGTCGCGAAGTTCGTCAACATACCGCCGGACCAACGTTCCGTCACGTAAGGCATGCCGACCGCAGCGGAGCGCTGTGCGACAATTTCCTTCGCTTGCTTTTTGGTGGCCACGAAGAGGATTTTCTTTCCGCTCTTCGCGATTTGCTTCAACGCGGCTGAGGCCTCGTCGAGTTTGACGACCGTCTTGTGGAGGTCAATGATGTGGATGCCCTTCGTCTCCGTGAAGATGTACGGAGCCATGTGCGGGTTCCACTTGCGCTTGAGGTGACCGAAGTGGACACCTGCTTTCAACAACTGCTCGAAGTTCGTTCGTGCCATGTTTACTTTCCTGGTTTAAGCAACCCGGCGGTAGTCGGTTTGAATCCGCCGAGTTTGGATACTAAACGATTGATAAAAAAGTGAGCGGCCTGGAGGGCCGCCACTTGAGAATACTTGGGGATGCGGATTAACGCTTGGAGAACTGCTCGCGCTTCCGAGCCTTCTTCAAACCTGGCTTCTTCCGCTCGACCATCCGGGGGTCACGCGTCATCAGGCCGACCTCCTTCAAAGAAGGCTTCCACTCGGGGTTGATTTCCACGAGCGCCTTGGACATGGCCAAACGCACGGCGTCCGCCTGACCGTTGATGCCTCCGCCGTAAACGTTCACGTTCACGTCGTACTGGCCTTCCGTTTCCGTGATGGAGAACGGCTGGTTCAGCTTGTACTGCAACACGGCAGTCGGGAAGTACTGTGCAGCGTCGGTCTTGTTCACCGTCACCTTGCCCGTTCCGGGCTTCATGTAGAGGCGGGCGACTGCTGTCTTGCGGCGACCCGAAGTGTTGATTACGTCCATATGATAAGGCTGTATCCGTCGAATTAGAAGGAGATGGTCTCAGGTTGCTGAGCCTCGTGCTTGTGATCCGGACCCACGAACACGTGGAGGTTGCGGAACATCTCACGGCCCAAACGGTTCTTCGGGAGCATGCCGCGCACCGCCTCCTCCACGAGGGCGAAGGGCTTGCGCTGGAGCATTTCCGTAGCGGTGCGTGAACGCTGACCGCCGGGGTAACCGGTGAACCACTGGTACTCCTTGTTTTGCATTTTGTTGCCGGTCAACACCACCTTCTCGGCGTTGATGACGATCACGTAGTCACCGCAGTCCGCGTGAGGAGTGAAGTTCGTCTTGTGCTTTCCGCGCAAGCGCTTGGCAACTTCGGATGCGAGGCGGCCCAAGGTTTGGCCTTCAGCATCGACGAGCAACCACTTCTTGTCGGCATTCTCCTTGTTCACGGAGAGCGTCTTGTAGCTCAATGTATCCACGGTCTATAACTTCAAATGCGTGTAAGTCCCCGAAATTGGGGCTGCGAAGATAGCGAACGATTGTTTACAACCCAAGGGGGTATGTGGACAAAAAACTCACGAATTCATTCACCGGGGGCAAAATAACGTCCTATCGAGGGGGGGAGCAAGGCCGAACCCCCTGATTTATCAAAGGTTTCGGCGTCTTCGGTGGGGTTTGGGCGGAGTTCGATTTTTTCGGGGTCGGCGCCCGGGGCCGCGAGGTAAACCGCTTCACCGTCAGCGGATAGGCCGGACGAAAAGCCGCCGGGGCCTTCGCTGAAGGCGACCCAACAGCCGAAGGCGGGGACCACTTCGTCGGTGCCGAGCCAGTCTTCGAGCTTGGCGGCGTCATCGAAGCGCCATCCGGTGAGGCGGCAATCCTCGGCCGTGGGGTTGTGCAGTTCGATGTAATCAGCGGGGGTGCCGTTGGCGTGAACTTCGGAGAGGAAGACTTGGTCGGCGCGGCAGACCGGAAGTGGGGCGGAGCGGCCGGCGGTGACGATGGGGATGCCGGTGGCGTCGAAGGACCGGGCGGCTGGGATCGCGGCCCGGCGGCGGCGTTCCTTGCGGTCGGCGAAGGGATGCCACTCGCCGAGGTCGTGGGAGAAGCCGAGCCGAACGACGTGGTCGGGCTGGCCGGTGGCTGAAATTTCCAGCTGGTAGCCGAGCGTGAGGCGGTCGGACTTGCTGAGGCGGATGTCGGCGTCGAGGCGGTTGCGGAGGTTGGAGTAGGCCAAAATTTGGTGGGTGCCGCGCCAGAAGGCCTCCGAGCTGACGCCGAAGCGCACCGCCCCCCACCACGGTCCCGTGTAGCCCAGGCGGCCGCGGAGGGCGACGCGGCCTTGGGGTCCCGTGGCCCAGTCGGGTGCGACGAGGTAGGGGCGTGCCTCCTGCGCCATGAAGCGGGCGGCGAAGGGGCCGGCGGTACCGGTGAGGCGCAGGGCCAGGCGGTACTCGGGGGCGTAGTTGCTCGCTCCGTGCTCGAGGGCCGTGCGCCATTGCAGGTCCGCTTCGAAGTGGTCGCCCCAGGTGCGGGCGACGGACAGGTCCATGAAGGCCGTTTCGTGGAGGGTGGGCAGTTGCCGCGATTCGACTTGGGCCGACCACGACCACGGGCCGGGGGCCTCGCCTTTCACGCCCGCGCCGATCCAGGACCCTTGGGCGAGGGCGGTGAGGGGGAGGAACAGGGCGATCGGGATTTGGCCTAGACGCAGCATGCCTCAGAGCTCCTTGTAAATCCGGATCGTGCCCAAATCCACTTCCGCCCGCCGCTCCAGCACCTCCACCTCGCGCACAATCGCCACCTCCGGCGCATTCAGCACCTGCGGCAACGTGTCCTCGCTGTACACATATAACGTGTAGCTCCCCTCCGTCAGTCCATAGAACGCGAAGTCCCCATCGAAGTTCGTCGTCACCTTGTCATCCGGCCCCACCCGGTCGCCGTACGTGATGAACACATCGACGTCTGCCGCCGGAAAACGCACGGCACCCGCCGGATTCGAAATGACCGCCCGGCGCTCAATCTCCACCTTTCCCGTGATGCTCGCTGCACCCCCCTCCCCCGCACCCGGCGTGCAAGCCACCCCCGCGGCGAGGGCCAAACCTGCAAACAATTGGGGAAAACTAACTTGTTTCATGATGCCGCGAATGTAGGGCTTGAAGTAATTTCGTTCATGTGACTTGAGTCCGCACCTGCGCGCTTCGGCAGCGGTGCACGAACCCCTAACAACCGCCATGGTTCCCCACGAAAACCAACACCACCCCGACCTCGGCGAAGGCCGCATCGAAGTCATCTGCGGACCGATGTTTTCCGGAAAAACCGAAGAACTGTTGCGGCGGATCCGGCGGGCGCGCATCGCCCGGCAACCTACCTTGATCTTCAAGCCCGCCACCGATACGCGTTGGGATGTGGACAAGGTGACTTCGCACGATGCGAACGCTGTGGAAAGCGTGCGGGTGAAGGACAGCGCCGACATCCGGTCGTGGATCGACGGGCTCGAACGGCCCGTCACCGTGGTGGCCATTGATGAAGTGCAGTTCTTTGATGACGCCCTTCCGGCGCTTTGCACCGAGCTCGCCAACGCCGGGATGCGGGTCATCGCAGCGGGACTCGACCTCGATTTCACGGGAACGCCATTCGGGTGCATGCCCGAGCTGCTCGCCCGAGCGGAGGAAGTCACGAAGTTGCACGCCATTTGCCTCGAAACCGGGCGTTCGGCGCATTTCTCGCACCGCATCGCGGGCGGGGAAGCCACGGTGGAGCTCGGCGCAACCGATCGGTACATCCCGCTCACCCGGGCGGCCTTTGTGGAAGCGCGGCGGCAGGCGGCCTTGCAAAAGGCGGGCAAGTGACGGTCAGCGCGTGGCGGACGTGGGCCGAGGCAGCGGGGAAGTTGCGCGCGGACGGGCCTGTTGACGGGCACGTGCGCGAACTGTGCTTGGATTCGCGGCGGATTGAGCAGGGCGAGGACGCCGTGTTTTTTGCGGTGCGGGGCGTTTGGCACGACGGGCACGATTACCTCGCGGAAGCGGCGGCAGCCGG
Source organism: Flavobacteriales bacterium (assembly GCA_023264155.1). Lineage (GTDB taxonomy): Bacteria > Bacteroidota > Bacteroidia > Flavobacteriales_D > Sanyastnellaceae > JALQTD01. Next base: position 4,501 of record JALQTD010000090.1, read on the forward strand.
GGTGCGGCGGTTTGTGGTGGAAGCGGAGGCGGCGCTGCCGGGCTGCGATGTGGTGGTGGTGGCGGACACGGTGGCGGCGTTGCAGGATTTGGCCCGAACGCACCGGGAGGCTGCGGGCGTGCCGGTGGTGGCCGTGACGGGGAGCAACGGGAAGACCATTGTGAAGGAGTGGACGGCGGCGCTCCTGTGGCGGCAGCGGGTGCACCGGAGTCCGCGGTCGTTCAACAGCCAGGTGGGCGTGCCGCTGTCGGTTTGGGGCATGCAGGCAGGCCAAAACCTGTCCCTCATCGAAGCCGGCATCTCTGAGCCTGGAGAAATGGCAGCCCTCCGCACCTGCGCGGGACCGCGGTGGGGCGTCCTCACCCACCTCGGCGAAGCCCACGCCGCCAACTTCCCCTCCCGCGACGCCCTCATCGCCGAGAAACTCAGCCTGTTCGAAGGCTGCGCCTGGGTCGCCCTGCCCGGCGATTGCCACGAAGGCGTGCAAGGCTTAACATCCCGCGGCATCCCCGTGCGCACCTGGGGTCCGACCGGCGAACTGCGGGTGCTGCACCGCGGCGACCGCGAAGTCACCGTCTCCTACGAAGGCGTTCAGGCGGTCTGGCACCTGCCCGCCCCGGGCGAACTCGCCTTCCGCAACGCCATGACGGCCGCCCTCACCGCCCTCTCCCTCGGGGCCGCTTTGCAAGACATTACCGAGACCCTGCCCTTGCTGCCCCAAGTCGACCGGCGCATGGAACGGCTCAGCGGCCCGCACGGCACCTGGGTGGTCTCGGACGCCTACGCGAACGATTGGGGCGCCCTCGCCTTCGCCCTGCGCGACCTCGAACGCCTGCCGACGACGAATCCCCGGGCCCTCATCCTCGGCGACCTCCCGGGCTCGGTGCACGATCCCGCACGGCTCGAGGCGTTGCTAGCCGGGACGCGCGTGGAGAAGGTGTGGCTGATCGGGGCGGCCTGGGCCGCCGCCGCGCACTTCGGCGAGTGGTCGATCTTCCCCTCGGTCGAGCTCGCGCTCGTGCAATTTGGGGGGCACAACCCGTTCGAGGGGTATGACGTGCTGGTGAAGGGGCCGTTTGAGGCGCTCGTGCCGCTGTTGACCACGCGGGGGCATGTGACCACGCTGACCCTGGACCTCGATGCGGTGGGGGACAACATCCGGGCGATCCGGGGGCAGATTCGGGGGGCGGCTCCCGCTGTGCCGATCGATTACCCGACGCGCCTCATCGCGGTGGTGAAGGCGTCGGGGTATGGGGCGAACGGTCCCGCCCTCGCTCGGGCGCTCGAGTCAATGGGGGTGAGCCACCTCGCCGTGG
>JALQTD010000090.1:5826-8214 GCA_023264155.1 Flavobacteriales bacterium
CACGGAGGAGGGCGTGGAGCTGCGGCGGCATGGGATTGCGTTGCCGATCGTGGTGCTGAACCCGGACCCGGCCACGTTCGAGGCGTTGCGGGCGCACCGGTTGGAGCCGGAGATCATCGGGCCGGACCACTTGGCTGCCTTTGAGGAGGGGCTGGCGGGGGAACCGTGGCCGGTGCACGTGAAGTTGGATACGGGGATGCACCGGGTGGGGTTCACGGAAGCGGAGGTACCGGCGTTGTTGGAGCGGTTGCAAGGGGCAGCGGTGCGCGTGGAGACGGTGATGAGCCATTTGGCCTCGGCGGAGGACGCGGAGGCGGACGGGTTCACGCGGCTGCAGTTTGAGCGGTTCCACCGGATGGCCGATGTGCTGCGGGAGGGGACGGACCGGGCGGCGCATCCGATGGGGCGGCACATCCTGAACTCGGCGGGGCTGGCGCGCTTCCCGGAGCAGGCCTTGGAGTTCGCCCGGGTGGGGATTGGGATGTTTGGGGTGCAGGCGGGCCTGGCCCCTGCCCTGACGTTTGCCACGGCGATCAGCCAAATCCGGGAAGTGCCAGCGGGCGAGGGCGTCGGTTATGGCACCACCGATGCCGCGGGGCACAACCGGCGCATTGCCGTGCTGCCCGTCGGGTACGCCGATGGCTATCCGCGGCACTTGAGCAACGGGAAGGGCCGGGTGGCCGTCCGGGGACAGCTCGCCCCGGTGGTGGGCCGGGTGTGCATGGACATGACGCTCATCGACGTCACGGACATAGAAGGGGTGGGCGCGGGCGACGCTGTGGTGCTGTTTGGCCTGCAACCCACCCTCGAGGAGGTCGCTCGCTGGGCCGACACCATTGCCTACGAGCTCATTGCGCGCATCCCTGCCCGCGTCGCCCGCATCCACCGCGGCGGTTAAAGCGCCTTGTACGCGTAACGGTACTTCATCCGCTCGATCCACCAGTACATGATCGGCACGATGACCAGCGTCAAGAATGTCGCGAAGGTCAAGCCGTAGATGATCGCCCAGCTCATCGGTTTCCAGAACACGTTGTTGTCCCCGCCCACGTAAATGTGCGGATCGTATTCGGTGATGAGCCGCACGAAGTCGATGTTCAACCCGATGGCGAGGGGCAACAAGCCGAGCACCGTTGTGATGGCCGTCAGCAACACCGGCCGCAAACGCGTCTTGCCACCCATGACGATGGACTCCACCACGTCGGTGAAGGGCAAGCGCACTTCCTCGCCCAGCTCCTCCCGCTTGCGGGCGCGCAACAGGTCCGTGTAGTCGACCAAGACGATGGCGTTGTTCACCACGACGCCGGCCAGCGAAATGATGCCGATCATGGTCATGATGATCACGAAATCCATTTGGAAAATCACCAACCCAAGCAACACCCCGATGAGCGAGAAGAACACGCTGAAGCCGATGATGAATGGCGTGGTGATCGAGTTGAACTGGGCCACGATGATCAGGATGATGAGGAAGAGCGCGATGAGGAGGGCTTTCGAGAGGAAGGCGAGCTCTTCGGCTTGCTCCTCCTGCTGGCCGGTGAAGCGCCATTCGACGCCGCGGGGCATATCGTAGTCGGCGAGGGCGGCCTTCATGTCCTCCACGATGGCGTTCGCGTTGGCGCCTTCGAGGACATTCGAGCTGATGGTGATGACCCGGTCGAGGTCCTTCCGCTTCACGCTCGAGAAGGTCGTGCTGCGCTCGGCGGTGGCGACGGCGCTGATGGGCACTTCCTTGATTTGGCCATCGGAAGCGCTGCGGAAAATGACCTTCTGGTTCATGAGCGCATCGAGGTTGTTCCGGAAATCCTCCTTGAAGCGCACGTTGATCGGGTAGTCGTCCTCGCCGTCCTTGTAGGTACTGACTTCGCGGCCGAAGAGGGCAGTCCGCATGGTGTAGCCGATGTTTTGGGTCGAAAGGCCGAAGCGCTGGGCCTTCTGCCGGTCGATGACGATGGGCAGTTCCGGCTTTTGCTTGTCGACGTCCATTTTGAGCTCTTCCACGCCGTCGAACGCCTTGTTGCGCAGGAATTGGCGCACGTTGGTGGCGGCGGTGAGCACGTCATCGTAGTTCTCACCGACGATTTCGATGTTGATGGGCGGGCCTTGTGGCGGGCCGTCAGAGTTTTTCGTCACGATGACTTCCGCGTCGGGGTATTGGGCCAAACGTTCGCGCAGCGCACTCATCATGTCGCTGGTGCTCTGCCCCCGCCGGTCCTGGAACTTCACGAAGTTGATGGCGATTCGCGCTTTGTGCGGGGTGTTCCCGAGCGACGGGCCCTCGTTGGGGTCGCTCGTGCCGTTGCCGACCTGGCCGATGATGGAGTTTACCATATAGGATTCGAGGTCGCCCGTGGCCGGGTTGGGCCGCTTCCAGCGCTCCTCTTCCACGAAGTC
>JALQTD010000091.1 GCA_023264155.1 Flavobacteriales bacterium
TGCTTTACGCGGATTACCTGACGTATTGGGACTACATCCACCTCGACACCTTGTTGAGCTTGCAGAATCCGAAGACCCCGTTTCCGGATGAGGAGATTTTCATCATGTATCACCAAATCACGGAGCTCTATTTCAAACTCTCCCTCCACGAATTCCACCAACTCGCCACCGAAAAGCCGACCACCGCTGCGCCCTTCCTCAAGCGGATCAAGCGCGTGAACCGGTATTTCGAAGCGCTCACCCACAGCTTCGAGGTGATGGTGGACGGCATGGATCAGGAGCAGTTCCTGAAGTTCCGGATGTCCCTCCTTCCGGCGAGCGGTTTCCAAAGCGCGCAATACCGGATGATCGAAATCCGCAGCACGTCGTTTGACCGCTTGCTGCACGCCGACCACCGCGAAGCCGCGGGCGACCACGCGATGGAAGACATCGAGTCGCTGTTCCAGCACATCTATTGGAAGGCCGGCGCAGTGGAGCTCGCGACGGGCAAGAAGACGCTGACGTTGAAGCAGTTCGAGGTGAAGTACGGGGAGGCGTTGTTGGATTTGGCCTATGACTGCTACGGCAACAATGCGCGCAGCCTGTGGCAAGGGCTGCCGGCCGCCGAACAGACAGACGAATTGAAGGAGCAGCTGCGTTGGTTGGATGTTAATGTGAACATCAATTGGCCGCTCTCTCACTACAAATCCGCCGTGCGTTACCTGCAAAAGGACCCCGTCGACATCGCCGCGACCGGGGGCACGAACTGGCAGAAGTACCTGCCGCCGCGTTTCCAGAAGCGCATCTTTTATCCCGAACTTTGGAGCGAAACGGAATTGAACGAATGGGGAAAAGGTTGGGTACAACGGGAAGTGTTTGGGTTGCGCTGATCGGGCTTTTGCTGATGGGGTGCGGCGGGGATGCTGGCACTTCAATTCAAAATGAAGTAACTGATCATGAGGGGATTGCGGCACCTGAGCCGTTGATTCGGTTTGGATTGAACTGGGATGAATATTCCGCAGATTCCGGCACCGTGGCATCCGGCCAAAGCCTTTCCCACCTGCTCGGTGGGGCGGGCGTTTCCTCGAACACCCTGTTCGAACTCGTCGCCGCAGCCGAGCCGGTTTACGACGTGCGGCGCATTCGGGCCGACCGGCCGTATTGGATCTTGAGCACGGAAGCAGATTCGATCCAACAACCCGAGTGGTTCATCTACCAATCCAGCGGGCGCGAATACATCCGGTTTCACCTGATGGATTCCTTGTTCGCCGAAGCCGACCGCTTCCCGGTCGATACGGTGACCCACCGGTTGACCGGCACCATCACGCAATCCCTTTCCGCTGATTTGGAACGCTTGGGAGCGCCGTTTACCCTCGCCCTTTCCATGGCCAATGTGTACGCGTGGACGGTGGATTTTTCACGGTTGCAGGAAGGAGACACCTTCGACGTGTTGTACGAACGTGAACTCGTGAACGGCGATCCGGTGGGCATGCCCCGGGTCATTGCCTGCCACTTTACCCACAACGGCAGGGTGATTCCCGCTTACCGATACGACCAAGGCAATGGACACGACTACTTCGACGACACCGGTGCCAGCCTGCGCAAGGCCTTCCTGAAAGCACCCGTAGAATTCAGCCGCATCAGCAGCCGGTACAACCTCAAGCGGTTTCATCCTGTATTGAACCGGGTAAAAGCCCACCTCGGCACGGACTACGCCGCCCCTCACGGCACCCCCATCTTAGCGGTGGGCGATGGCGTGGTGACCAAATCCGGATACACCTCCGGCAACGGCAACTACGTCAAGCTGCGCCACAACAGCACCTACGAAACCCAATACCTCCACATGTCCAAGCGGGCTGTAAGGGTTGGCGAATCCGTGCGACAAGGGCAAGTCATCGGTTACGTGGGGGCCACCGGACTGGCCACTGGGCCCCACGTGTGTTTCCGGTTTTGGAAAAACGGCAAACAAGTCGACCACTTGCGCGAAGAATTCCCGCCCTCTGAACCCATCGAGGCAGCGCATGCAGCCGACTTTGAAGCGACCGTAAAAACGTTAAAAGCAGAACTCGAAGGGAGCTGATGCAACCCTTTTGCGTCCGGTTTAGTTTTCATTTACGCAACCCTGTTGCAGAAAAACGAACCGGGCCGACCCCCTATGAACCTGCAAGTACCTGGATTGTAGGCCTGGTCATCGAACCCCCTCTTCCCGAGGGGGTTTTTTCATGGCCGTTGCGCTTGAAATGCGAGGCCGTAGAACTTCATTTGCTTCACCATCGCGAGCAATCCGTTGGCGCGGGTAGGCGAGAGGTGCTCCTTGAGTCCGATTTGGTCGAGGAACCACAAATCCGCGTCCACCACCGTTGCTGGCGAGAGGCCATCGAGCACCCGCACCATCAAGGACACCATGCCCTTGGTGATGATGGCGTCGCTGTTTGCGCGGTAACGCACCGTTCCATCCTCCGCGAGGGAGGCATCGAGCCAAACCCGGCTTTGGCACCCCTTGATCAACTGGTCATCCGTGGTTTCCGACATCGGCAGTTCTGGCAACTCCTTGCCGAGCTCGATGATGTGCTCGTATTTGTCCATCCATTCGTCGAAGAAGGCAAATTCATCCACGACTTCTTGCTGGCGCTGGTTCAGGGTATCGGTGTTCATGAGAGCATGGTGATGGCGCGCTTGAGGGCGCGGTGAAACGTTTCGACCTCCTCGAAGGTGTTGTAGGCAGCGAAGGAGGCGCGGACGGTGCCCGGAATGCCGAGGGCGTCCATGATGGGCTGGGTGCAGTGCTGTCCGGTGCGCACGGCGATGCCCTGCGCGTCGAGCAGCGAGCCCAAATCGTAGGGGTGGATGCCGTCAACGACGAAACTCACCACACCGGCCTTGCTGGGGGCTGTGCCGATGAGGCGCATGCCGGGGATTTCGCGCAGGAGCTCCATGGTCCGTTCGGCCAGAGCCTCCTCGTGGGCCGCGATGGCCTCAATGCCCGTCGCCTCCATCCACTCGAGGGCTGCGCCGAGCCCGATGGCGCCGCTGATGTGCGGGGTGCCCGCTTCGAACTTGAAGGGGGCGGCCGCGAAGGTGGTGCCCTGTTCCAAACTGACCTCGGCGATCATCTCGCCGCCGCCGCGCCACGGGGGCATGGAATCGAGGAGTGCGCGCTTGCCGTAGAGGGCACCGATGCCGGTGGGGCCGTAGGTTTTGTGGCCGCTGAAGACGAAGAAGTCGCAGCCGAGGGCTTGGACGTCGACGCGCTTGTGCGGGGCGGCTTGGGCCCCGTCGAGGAGGACGACGGCTCCGGCGGCGTGAGCGGCTTGGATGATGCGCGCTGCGTCGTTCACTGTGCCGAGGGTGTTCGACACGTAGGTCATGGCCACGAGCTTGGGGCCACGATTCAATTCGTTTTGAAAGCTGTCCCAGTCGAGCGAGCCGTCGGGGAGGAACTCGGCCACGTCGAGGTGCAGGCCACGCTCGGTGGCGAGCATTTGCCACGGCACGATGTTCGCGTGGTGCTCCATGCGGCTGATGAGGACGCGGTCGCCGGCTTGCAGGTTTTGGCGGCCCCAGGTTTGGGCCACGAGGTTGATGCCGTCCGTCGTGCCTTGGGTCCACACGATTTCCTCGGGCTCGCTCGCGTTCAGGAAGGACTGAACTTGCCGGCGGGCCTGCTCGAAGGCGTCGGTGGCGCGCTGGGAAAGGGCGTGCACACCGCGGTGCACGTTGGCGTGGGAGTGCTTGAGGTAATCGGATTGGGCGTCGATGACGGCGAGCGGTTTTTGGGCCGAAGCAGCGCTGTCGAAATAGATGAGCGGCTTGCCGTGCACCTGCTGATCGAGCACCGGGAACTGGGCGCGGATGGCAGCGGTATCCAAGGGTTGCGGGTGATCCATGGGAGCGAACTTACAGGGATTCGGATGAGGAAAACCTCAGCCACATCAGGTATTCGACGTTGCCGTCGCCGCCGGTGACCGGGGACACAAAGCGGCCTTCGATGGATGCGCCGAGCTGGAGGGCGGCGAGTTCGACGCGGCGGACGGCTTGGTCGCGGAGCTTCGTGTTGCGGACGATGCCGTTGCGGCCGAGGCCCGTGGGGCCGACTTCGAACTGGGGTTTGACGAGGAGGATCGCTGAGGCGCCGGGCTTGAGCAGGGGGGGCAGGGCGGGAAGCAGGTGGGTCAGGCTCACGAAGGAGGCGTCCACGACCGCGAGGTCGGCGAGGGAGCCGAAGGGGTCGAGGAGGGCGGCCGGTGCGAGGTCGAGGACGTTGGTTTGCTCGTGGAGCGCGATGCGGGGGTCGGGGCGGAGTTCCGGGTCGAGCTGGTCGCGGCCCGTGTCGACGGCGCAGACCCCCCGTGCCCCCGAGGCGAGGGCGACCTGGGTGAAGCCGCCCGTGGAGGAACCGACGTCGAGGACGACGGCGTCGACGGGGAGCGTGGCGGGCCAACGTTCAAAGGCGGCGAGCAGCTTGAAGGCGCCACGGCTGACCCAGGGCATGTCTTCGCCAAGGGGTTCGAGCTGGGCATCCAGCGGCACCCGCTTGCCGGGTTTGCGGATGACCTCACCGTCGACGCGGATGCCAAATTCGGTGATGAGGCGTTCGGCGCGTGGACGGGATTTGGCCCATCCCCTTGCGATGACGAGCTTGTCCAAGCGCTCGCGGCTCATCCCTCCAAGCCGGCCAACCAGCCGCGGCGGGCTGCAAACAGGTGTTCCACTTCAGCGCGCACCTCCTCCACGCCGATGCCCGCCACCACTTCGCCGATGAAGGCTTGGACGAGCAAGGCGTGAGCGTCTTGCGAAGAAATGCCCCGGGATTGCGCATAAAAGAGCGCCTCCTCGTCGAGCTGGCCGACGGTGCACCCGTGGCTGCACTTCACGTCATCCGCATAAATTTCGAGCTCCGGCTTCGCATGGATGGTCGCGCCTTCACTGGCGAGGATGTTCGCGCTCTTTTGGTACGCGTCGGTGTGCTGGGCATCCGGGCGGACGAAGACCTTGCCGTTGAAAACGCCGGTGGCCCGGTCGTAGAGCACACTGCGGTAGTCCTCCTCGCTGCGGCAATTGGGCACGCGGTGATCGACCGTGGTGTGGTGGTCGACGAACTCTTCCCCTTGCGGCAGGGAGCAGCCGTGCAGGATGGTCTCGGCATGTTCGCCAGTGAGCCGGATCCGCAGGTCATGCCGCGTCCAGTGCACTTGCGGACTGACCGAGTGGATGCGGAAATGGCTGTCGCGTCCTTGCTCGATGCAGGGGAAATGCACGAGGTGAACGGGGCCGGCGAGGGCTTCGATTTGGTCCAAATCACACCGCGCCCGATCCCCCACCGCCACATCCCACCGGTCCACGACCAGCCCAGTCGACGCGGCCGCCGCACTGTGCCACGACACGAGCCGCACCTGGGCCCCTTCAGCCACCCGAACCACGTGGCGCGGGAAAGCCGCAACCCCTTCACCCTCAACGATGTGATGCACGAACACCGGCCGGTCCACCACCACGCCCTTCGCCACCTCGAGGAACAAGCCGTCCTGGTGCTTGGCCGCATGCAACGCCGCAAACCAATCGTCCTCGTGGGCCGCCGCCTGCCACGGCTGCTCTGGCGCGGCCGAGAGCGGCATGCACTGCACGCCCTCCGCCACCGGCAAGTCGCTGTGCTCCGGGGCGAAGTGGCCGTTGATGAACACGAGTCGGTAAGCTTCCAAGCCGGGAACGGGCTGCACCGGCACGGACGGCGCGGCAGCCGGCTGCACCGACCACGCACCGCGCAACAGCGCGCCCACCGGCGTGTGCTTCCAACGCTCGAGCCGCCGGTGCGGAACCGGCAACGCGATCGGCGCAACGCCCAGCGATTCGGCCAACGCCGCACCCTGTGCCGCCACGGATGCCGGGGCCGGCGTCACCTTCAGGCGGTCCCGCACCTCATCCCAAAAATCCAAAGCCGTTGTTGCCTGTTCCATCATGCAACCACTTCCTCCTTGATCCAATCGTATCCGCGCTCCTCCAACTCAAGGGCGAGCTCCTTGCCGCCCGTCTTCACGATGCGCCCCTTGTAAAGGACGTGCACGAAGTCGGGAACGATGTGATCGAGCAGGCGCTGGTAGTGCGTGATGACGAGGAAGCTGCGTTCGGGGGAACGCATGGCGTTGACGCCTTGGGACACGATGCGCAGGGCGTCGATGTCCAGGCCGGAGTCGGTTTCGTCGAGGACCGCGAGCTTGGGCTCGAGCATGGCCATTTGGAAAATCTCGTTCCGCTTCTTCTCGCCACCGGAGAAGCCTTCGTTCACCGAGCGGTTGCGGAGGCGGCCGTCAAGTTCAACCAATTCTGAACATTCCTTCACCTTGGCGAGGAAGTCCTTGCCCGAGATGGGATCGAGGCCTTCGTGTTCGCGCTTGCCGTTGACGGCTGCACGCATGAAGTTGAGGTTGCTCACGCCCGGGATTTCGACCGGGTATTGGAAGGCCAGGAACAAGCCGCTGCGCGCGCGGTCCGTGGCATCGAGGTCGAGCAAGTCGGCGCCGTCGAAGGAGACCGATCCTTCCGTGACCTCGTATTCTTCGCGGCCGGCGAGGACCGAAGCGAGGGTGGACTTGCCGGAGCCGTTGGGGCCCATGATGGCGTGCACTTCGCCCGGACGGACGGTCAGGTTGAGGCCCCGAAGGATTTCGTTGTCCTCGATTTGGGCGTGGAGGTTGTTGATTTCGAGCATCTGACAGGGGTTTACCCGACGCTTCCCTCGAGGGAAATCGCGAGCAGTTTTTGGGCTTCCACGGCAAATTCCATGGGGAGCTTGTTCAGGACTTCTTTTGCGTAACCGTTGACAATCAAGCTGATGGCCTGTTCTTCATCGATGCCGCGTTGGAGGCAGTAGAAGATTTGGTCCTCCCCGATCTTCGAGGTGGTCGCTTCGTGTTCGACGCGGGCCGTCGGGTGCTGGATGTCGATGTACGGGAAGGTGTGGGCGCCGCTGGTGTCCGTCATCAGGAGGGAGTCGCACTGGGAAAAATTCCGGGCGTGCGCGGCTGTGGGGGCGACGGAGACTTGGCCGCGGTAGCTGTTGTGGCTGCGGCCGGCGCTGATGCCCTTGCTGATGATGGTGGAGTTCGTGTGGCGGCCGAGGTGGATCATCTTCGTGCCCGTGTCCGCTTGTTGGGCGTTGTTTGTAACGGCCACGCTGTAGAATTCGCCGACGCTGTAGTCGCCTTTCAGGATGCAGCTGGGGTACTTCCACGTGACGGCGCTGCCGGTTTCGACTTGGGTCCAGCTGATTTTTGCGTGGTCGTGGGCGATGCCGCGTTTGGTGACGAAATTGTAGACGCCGCCGCGGCCCTCCGAGTCGCCCGGATACCAGTTTTGGACGGTGGAATACTTGATCTCAGCGCGGTCCAACGCCACCAATTCCACCACCGCCGCATGCAGCTGGTGCTCATCCCGCTGCGGCGCCGTGCACCCCTCCAAATAACTCACGTAACTCGCCTCGTCCGCGACCACCAAGGTCCGCTCAAACTGGCCCGTGCCCGCCTCATTGATGCGGAAATACGTGCTCAACTCCATCGGGCACTTCACGCCCTTCGGGATGTAGCAAAACGAACCGTCCGTGAAGACCGCCGAATTCAAGGCCGAGAAGAAATTGTCGCGCACCGGCACCACGCTCCCGATGTACTTCCGCACGAGCTCAGGATGCTCCTTGATCGCCTCGCTCATCGAGCAGAAAATGATGCCCAGCTCCGCCAACTTTTCCTTGAAACTCGTCGCCACCGATACGCTGTCCATCACGAAATCCACGGCCACCCCGCTCAGCCGCTTCTGCTCCTCCATGCTGATGCCGAGGCGGTCCATGGTCTTGCGCAACTCCGGATCCACCTCATCGAGCGAGGCGAGTTCCTTCTTCTGCTTCGGCGCAGCGTAGTAGCTGATGGCTTGGTAGTCCGGCTTCTCGTACTGCAAGTGGGGCCAATCGGGCTCGGCCATGTTGCACCAAGCGCGGTACGCCTCAAGCCGCCATTCCAACATCCACTCCGGCTCCTCCTTTTTCGATGAAATGAGCCGGATGATGTCTTCGCTCAGGCCTGCCGGCGCCTTGTCCGACTCGATGTCGGTCGTGAAGCCGAATTCGTATTCCTTCCCCGTGACCGCTTCGAGCGTGGGGTCCTTCGTATCATACGCCATTACAGGGAAAAGCTTTCGCCGCAGCCGCAGGTGCGGTTTGCGTT
>JALQTD010000092.1 GCA_023264155.1 Flavobacteriales bacterium
TAACCCTGACTTTGGAACAACGCAATGCCTGAGTTCAAGTTGGTTGTCTCCAAGTCATCTGCAAACCAGCAGTCGCTGCCCAATTCGACCAAGTCGTAAGTGGTTCCATGATAGACATGCGCTGTTTCACCTTCGCAAGGCCCAACATCTTGAGCTCGTATTTGCAAAGCATGCACCATCAGGAACGTTAAGAAGATGGCCAATCGCATCGGTTTTGATTTCATAACAATTAATCTTTCACACAACGTGTGGTTGCACCGGCATATTCCGACGATTGAGGAAACATTGCACCAGTAGAACCGAAAACTGTTACACCTCCGACGCTAGGCGCTGTAGCAATTGCCCAACCGCCTGACATCCCGGCGTTGTAATCTGTATCCCACGCGTAGCCACCGCTCGAAAACGAGGATGAGAAGTTCGCATCTTGGGATGCATTGTTCACATCATCCACAGTGGGGACGTGCCAGCCTTTGGGACACAATGCATCACTCACCAAGGCACCATAGTTATAACGATTCCCGCCGCTCTGTACTACGACTTGATATACATAACCAGGATCCCATGGGTTGGGACTGAATAGATAACCCTGACTTTGGAACAACGCAATGCCTGAGTTCAAGTTGGTTGTCTCCAAGTCATCTGCAAACCAGCAGTCGCTCCCCAACTCCACCAAGTTGTACGTGGTTTCATGGTAGGTGTAGGTTGTCTCATCTGCACAAGGGGTAGAGGAACCACCCCCAGAAAGGGCGTCGATTTGCGCCTGCAAGCTGGCGATGATGGCCAACACATTCGTGTCATTCACGACCAAGCTCGAGCCGATGTTCACGTCGCCCACCAGGTTCGCGTTGCCGCCAACGTAGAGGCTGTCAGACATCACGCCCACCAAGGTTGCCGTCAAGGTGTCGGCGCTTGTCGATTCCGTGGTCGACGTAGAAGACGAGGACGGGAATTCCGATCCGTACACACAACGGATGGGCAAACCTTTGAACTTGTCAAATGGCTCAGCTGCCCATGATGCCGTGGGAATGGGGTCAAATGGGTCTCCCGTCTGCGTCATGCGGTAAGCGGTTCCCTGAGTTGCGTCCACTTCGGCCAAAGTCCACCAACCGGCGCTCACTCCTTCTTCCCTCCATTTTGCCTCGCCATCGCCGTAGAAAATCGCATCAGGATCCCAAGAATAATCGGGATTCTCTTCAACATACCCGTGAAGTTTCGCATTGAACCCATCGGTGTTCAATCCATTTGTATAGGTCTCTGAAACAAGGTCCCATCCCAACGAACTGGCGTAATCGTAATTCGTGTGCAGCGCTTCCCAGTCCGCTTCTGTTGAAACGCGATAGCCTGTTGGGCACAGCCCGCCATTTGCTGTGTTCGTTACGGCAAACCACGTGTACATCATTTCATTATCGTACCCGCTGATGAAGTGAGCATCGTCATAACTGTCGTTGTCTCCGAAACAAATTTCGGCTCCGAATCCACAATCGAAATCAGGCGTAGCGATCGGCGTACCATCCTGATACGACGTCGTCTGCAGGTTTTCCGCAAACCAGCATTGGCCTCCGACCTCAACGAGGGCGTAATCATAGCCGTTGTAAGTGACAGACGACCCTGTGCAACCCTGAACGCTGGAGGAAGAAGAAGAGCTTGAGCTCGCTGAAATGATGGTATTCACATCATCGCGCAGCTCGTCCATCATCAAGAAAATGGAATCCATGTTGTGATCCCCCACTTGCATGGCCGCTGCATAAAGTGAACCCCCAACGTGCATGCCGCCCGCGACAGCAAGACTGTCTTCGAATGTCGCCATGCCGGTTACAGCCAAAGAACCATTGACATTCACACCACTGCCCACGTGCAGGCTGTCTGCGAGGTGCGTCTCACCCGCGACCAGCAAGTCACCTCCCAATTGAGTGCTGTCCGCATCCAAAATCAATTGGTTGGTGATGAACACAATGGAGTCACGCGACCAAGTCAAATCGACTACACCTTCATCACCCGGTTCTCCCATGAACGTTTTGTCCGTAGTGACCACGTGACCAGCTGCGGCAATCGAATTAAGGTTATCATAGGTCATAAATGCATGTGGCCCCAGGACAGCAAATGACTGTACGTTGAGATACATTAAATCTTCTGCAGTGCCTCCCAAGGGGCCGAAGGTGTCAAGGCCTACCAAGTCAAGCTTTGAAACTGTCGAAAGCGATGAGGAAACTACCTGCTCATTCAAATTCAATTGTCCTGCCCTGTGATTTACCTGACTGTATGACGTCACCCCTGAAAAGCCAGACATATACGGTGAGGCTCCCACGGTGAGCAGCCCCGCAGCATTTTCGACATTCAAGCCACCACTGATCGTCACGCTGTCGCTAACGGTAAGTTGCCCCGCTACATTCAGGTGGCCAGCAATGCGGGTGCTGTCGTTTACGAGCAGATGGCCATTGGCTACAATGGCACCACTCGAAGTGATGGAGTCTACCAAAACCTGGTTGAACGTCACGTCATCGGTGGTCCCAACGGCCTGACCGATGGAAATCTCTCCTGCTGAAACGGTCACCCCGGTTCCTCCAGTGTAGGTCACTTGCTCGGGAGCCGCCTGCCATGTGGCATTACCATTCGCATCCGAGATCAACAACTTCCCATCACCTTCCGTTCCGTCTGCAATCCGAATCCCGCTGTTCACGATCAAGCTGTCGCTCAGGGTCGTTTGCCCGCTCACCGCCACATTGGATCCGAAGTTCACGTCGCCCACCAGGTTCGAATTCCCACCGACGTACAAGCTGTCGGACATGACACCCACGTGGCTCGCCGTCAAGGTGTCTGCTACCAAATTGGTCACCAGCGTTTCCGTTCCCGCTACGCAACGCACAGGGAAGCCCGCGAACTTGTCGAAGGTCTCGGATGCCCAGGTTGCCGTCGCATCCGCCTTCGTTACACGGTGGGCCGTTGCCTCAGTGGCATTGACTTGGGCCATCGTCCACCATCCGCCGGATTCTCCATATTCGACATGCTTTGCCCCTCCATCTCCATAATAGAGAGCGTCGGGATCCCACGAGTAAAGGGGATCCTCAATCACATATCCGGCCAACGTAGCGTTGAATCCATCGGTGTTCAGACCTGGAGCAGGCGGAGAAACCAAATCCCAGCCCGACGACGCATCGTAGTCGTAATTGGCATGCAAAGCCTCCCAGTCGGCGGACGAAGCCACTCGATAGCCTGAAGGACAGAGGCCTCCATTGTCCGTATTCGCAACGGCAAACCAAGTGTACACCAAACCATCCGTGAAAAAGTCGCTGTAGTGCGCGTCATCAAAATTGTCGTTGTCCCCAAAACACAATTCCACGCCAATGCCACAGTTTGCCATTGACACCGACGCAATGTCGGTTCCGTCTTGGTAGCGGGTGGTTTGCAAGTTTTCGGCAAACCAGCACTCCCCACCGATTTCAACGAGGTCGTAATCGTATCCGTTGTAGTTGATGGTGGTGCAGGTGCCGGCATGGAGGGAATCCATGTCAACGCGAAGGTCATCCACCAAACCATAGAGCGAATCCAAATCCACAGAAACAGCATCCTGCGCGCGTTCCGTGGTAAAATACAGGTTCGACTCACCCTCGGACAAGCCGTCCGTGGTGTGATTCGCTATGCTGCTCACCGCTCCTTGAATGACGTCTGTGACAACGATGCTGTCCGCACGCAACGTACCGCCGATGGCTCCGTTGCCGTCCACGTTCACATTCGAATCAAAGTCAGCACCGCCCGTCACGTGCAGGCTGTCGCTCATGGTCGTCAAGCCGGTCACGCTCAGCGAACTGTTCAAGCTCGTCGCACCTTGTACCGACAAGGTGCTCTGAAAGGTTGCAGCACCTACCACGTTCAGCAATTGATTCAAGTTGACATTGCCCGCGACAAACATGCTATCTCCGAGCGAAGTCACGCCAGTCACGAACAAGGACTCCCCAATGGACACCGTTTTCACCACTTCCACACTGTCGCCGAGTGAGACAAATCCTTCAACACTCAAGTTGTCGCCGATGGTCGTAACGCCCGTGACGCTCAATCGCCCCGCAATTGTTGCATCCTTGGCCAACACCAAGCTGTCAGCAGCAACCGTTCCTGAGGCCGTTAAGTCGCCAATGCCATAAGCATCGTAGCTACTGAAGTTCACATCCATGCCCGGGTTGTTCCCGTTGTCGAGGACATCGGACCAATCGTTGGACCCACCCAAATTCTCAGGTGTCAAAGCGCTAAAGATGCTGTCAATCGATTGCTGCAGGTTCACAGCATTGACTTCGAGGAACACCTTGTTCCCAACGGCGGTGCTATTTACAACCTGCTGATAATTGGCCTGTCCCAAAACAAATGTTGAGGACGTTAATGCAAGAATAAAACCGACGGATCGGCTTAAGGAAGAGAATTCCATGAGTGAAAGTTTTTCGTAGATGAATGTACGTATAAAACCGACTTCAATCATTCAAATCAAGATGGCAGGTTACCTAAAAAGACCTACATCATCGTCATTATTATAAGGATTCACCGACAGAAAATTAGCTATTACACTCATTTACAGAGAATTGAACCAAAACCTATCATCCCCATTTATGAAGCATCATCCAAGCAACTAAGTGAATCGAGGGAATTTCATGAGATAAAATCACGTGAATCGGACAGATAAACGTCCACATTTAGCCGATAAACTACCGTGATTCGATCCAATCAAGGTGCCGAACTGTGCTGTAGCCCCCCTTTGCCTTTAAGATGGAGAGTCTTGATCGGCAACCACGCCAAAATGGTTTTCATGTTTTCATATGCAATGTTGTGAAGCAATACCACATCAACAAATCAACCCACTGGAGGAAACATGGTGGGCAGCCGTCTTTTGCATCGCCAAGCGAGATGGGACGAATCGATCTCGGGGAGTTTTCAAAAGAACGTGGGGAGAACCTCAAGCGAGTGCCGAGCGGTGAAAGGCAGCTGCGTGGGATATCGGGGAAGAGGGGATTACCTCCCGCTGGTCGGTGATGCCCCAGCGAGGGAGGCTTGTTACCCAAGCAAGCAGGCACCACGCGGTGAAGGGCGGTTGCGTGGGAATTTGGGGCGGAGGGGGAATCCATGATGATTGACATCAGCCCACGCAGCATTGGGAATTTGAACGCTGACCCTGCGCTTCCGGATCACTTGTACCTTCCATTCGAGGGAGGTGACATCGGGCCAGGCCATGCCTTCAATCCCGTCACCGGGGTGCCCTATGAGCCCGAAATGGTGCTTCGGGGCGACTTCACTCGGGTCCTTGCTGAATTTTGGGCCGATGGCCCCGACTCAGAAACGCCCCCAGGCCACTGGTTTACCATCCTCAACGATGCCACATCACATCCCGATTTCGATTGGCGGTGGAATGGTCAAGGTGAACCGTTGGAACCCTCGGCATGGCTCGCACGCGCCTACCGCCTGCTTGGCGGGGCGATGCATGATGCGGCCATCGCGGCCTGGAGCATCAAAGGGCATTACGACTTCGTTCGCCCCATTTCGGCGATCAGGTACATGCTCAGCAAAGGGCAGAGCTCGGATCCGACTTTAAGCAATTTTGACCCGGAAGGCGTCCCGCTGATGGAGGGTGTGTTTGAAATCATTGAAGCAGGTGATCCGATCTTGACTTGGATGCCGCAAGCGTTGGGCACGGTGAAGGTCCACCAGTGGGTGCCCGATTCTGAAACAGGTGTTTCATCCTTCGAGTGGCGCGCAGGCTGCTCGTGGTGGCCTTATCAGCGCCCGACCTTTGTCACCCCGCCCTTTGCCGGCTATGTCAGTGGGCACTCCACTTTCTCGCGCGCGGCTGCAGGGGTGCTGGCGCATGCAACCGGGTCCAGTTATTTCCCGGGGGGCTTGGGAACTTATGAGGTGGAGGCCGAAGCTTTTTTGGCATTTGAATCCGGCCCCACTTCCTCCTTCACTTTGCAGTGGGCAACATACCGGGACGCTGCGGACCAATGCGCGTTGAGTCGGATATGGGGTGGGATCCACCCTCCCATGGACGATATACGGGGGCGCGTGGTCGGTTCCGCAGTTGCCGAGCGGGCCATCGAGGCCTTTGAGGAAGCGGCGCTTGCGGTGGGTTATGGCGCTTCCTGTTTGACGGATCTGAATGCGAATGGGACGGTCGGCACATCGGACCTTCTGATTTTGCTTTCTGATTTTGGCAATGACTGCGATCCTGATTGAGGGGGAGCAGATTGGTTGACCCAGGGGCGGATTGGGGCACCTTACATGGTGATGGGCCGGCTTTATTCTCGACGTTGGCGGATGTGAGGCTATTGGAAATTTGGGACCGCGCCTGCAACCCTACGGCAGGAGAGTGATGCAACCGGGCGGGGTATTTGCATGCTGCTCATTTGTCCACTACGGGGCGGACGTTCAAGGCGGCGATGGTTTTTTCTTGCTTCGCCTTTGCGATCCGACTTTGACCATCACGAAGCCTATTTATTGATTATCAACTACCTTGGCATCATGATGACACACAAACTGCAAATTCGTCGGCTTGCTTTTCTTTTCCTGATCTCGTTGCTCACAACTGCGCTGTATGCCCAAGTCGGAGAACGCTACGTATGCCTGACCCTGGAGTCTGGCGTGGTCCGATGCGGCTACCTCACCTTGGATGATGGTCGTGAAATCACCTTGGAGACCCCCGACATGGGAACGCTGATTGTGCCCAAAGTCAATGTCATTCAAATTGTGGACGCTCCCGAAGGAACGCAGGGAGGCGGAAGCGGGACTGACATCGAGCTTTCAGACCGCATGACCAATGACAACCGTGCCCTCCAAGCCACACGGTATTTCTTTGCACCATCTGCGCACAGTTTACGCGCGGGCGAAGGCTACGGATCGTTGTGCATCCTGGGCATCGGAAACGTTAGTTATGGGCTGTCAGACAACGCCATTGGTGGCTTGAGCGCCTCCCTGCTGGGCGCGGGGGTGACCGTAAAGGCAAGCACACAGCTCTCGGAAACGGTTCATGCATCCGCGGGCGGCTTGGCCCAAATCGGGTGGTCCGGCGGCCGCATTGTCTTTCCGTTTGTCAATGTAACAAAGGGGGATGAGAACAACCATTTCACCATTGCAGCAGGGTACCTTGGTGGCACCACCGACGACAGCAACAACGCGGATGAAATCGACTCCCCCATGCTCAACATCAGTGGGTGCGTTCAAGTCGCAGACCACGCATGGTTCATGACAGAAAACTACTACTTCTTCAAGCCGGAGTTTTTCCCTGTAAACATGGTGGGTTCAATGGGATTGCGGTTATGGCGACCGAACAAGCAACGCCTCCAGGAATACGCTTTCATGATGCTGATCGAGGAGGACATGAATGTCATTCCTGTGCCTTGGATCAGCTACACCTGGCCTTTCTGAGATCGAAAGATGCGCGAGTTCAGTGGCCGTTGAAGCCCAATGGTTCAGCTGCTCGGGCGAGGGCGCTGGATGGCAACGCTCGGGGGGAATCCTTGGGACGGGACCGAATTTCGGAACCTGAGGAGGGCACTTTGTAGTGACCTTGTTGTGGTTCGGGCGGGGATTACCTCCCGCTGGTCGGTGATGCCCCAGCGAGGGAGGCTTGTTACCCAAGCAAGCAGGCACCACAAGGTGCAGGGCGGGGGCGTGCGAATGTGGGGCGGCGGGGGATCCGCTCGAAAGGCCGCATCGCTGGCGCGCTGCTGCACTTCAGCGGCCCAATCCCACTTTCTAGCATGGCTTGACGCGGGCTTGGGCCGCTGATGTGCACCCCTGCGGGGGGCCTTTTTCGCTCGGGGCGGGGACCACATATCTGAACGCAAAGAAGGCACCATGTGGTGCCTTCTTGCTTGTAGCCCGTAGGGGATTCCCCCACCCTTTGATTTCATTGAGATTCCGACGATTTCACGCGATTGATGTTCCCGATGATGTCCCATTCCTCGAACTACGTTTGACGCCATTCCAAGGCCCGCTTGAGGTTGTTCATAACTGGTGTATGTATTGCTTCGGCATCAAAAATCTCCGACCTTGTCGGGATGCAAATCGCGAAGATTCACAAGGTCCCTTTGCGGGAGATTTGGAAGCGAGAAAACAAGGACTTCTCGGCTTGGCTCGAAGAAAACATCGACGACCACAACGGCATCTTTGAGTTTGACATTTCT
>JALQTD010000093.1 GCA_023264155.1 Flavobacteriales bacterium
TCTGCTCGATGATGAGGTAGGCGCCACTTCGCAGGTTCACTTGTCGCCCAAAGGCGGCCTTGATTTGGCGGTGGATGCTTCGGGCATTGAACAAATCCTTGTCCTTCGTCACCTTGAGGATCTCCTCCTTGTCGGGAGCGATGCTCCGGAGGTAGTTCCGGACGTCATCGCCCAACCGCGCATCGTTGACGTGGATGGCCGTGCAGTCCGGCGCCAATACGTCGCGGAGGACTGCGCTGGTTTTGTCGATCTCGCCGAGCACCCGCTTTCCGGGTTTGGCATGCCGCAAACGCTTGTGCAATTCCGCCCACCGGTTCACCAAATCCTCCAAATCCGCATGCAAATCTGCAGCCCCCTTCTCTTCGGCCACCGTCCGAACGATGATGCCAAAGCCCGGAGGCTGAATGCTCTGCATGAGCCGGCGCAACCGCGTCCGCTCCGCCTCCCCTTTGATGCGGGAGGACAGGGACACCTTGTCGCTGAACGGCACGAGCACGAGGTAGCGCCCAGGCAGCGTGACTTCCGCCGTCAACCGCGGCCCCTTGGAGCTGATCGGCTCCTTCGCCACTTGAACAAGCACCAGTTGCGAAGCACTCACTTCGTCCTTGATCTTGCCCTTTTTGTCAATCTCCTGCTCCTTTTTGAAATGGGCCAAATCCGAAACCGGCTGTTTGCCCCCCATCACCCGCTTCACATACTGCTGCTGTGTCCGGTAATGCGGCCCCAAATCCAAGTAATGCAGGAAGGCATCGCGCTCATGCCCCACGTCCACAAAAGCGGCGTTGAGGCTGGGCAATACCTTTCTAACCCGTCCGAGATAAATGTCTCCGACAGCATAATCTGTTCCCCCTTGGTCCCTGTGAAGTTCGGTGAGCACACCGTCTTCGACCAAAGCGATTTCGACGCCTGAAGACGTCGCGTTGATGACCAATTCTTTGCTCACGCTCGAATCGGTTTTTGCGCAAGGCAAGACGCCCGGGCCACCGGTTCAGGTGGCCCGAGCTATGCCTTACTTCTTCTTGTGGCGATTCTTACGCAGACGCTTCTTACGCTTGTGCGTGGCCATCTTATGGCGCTTCCGTTTTTTTCCGCTTGGCATAGCTATATGGTTTTAGTCTGTTGAACCGGATTTTCCGGCTTCCAATCGTTGAATGAACCCTTCGACACTGGCCGTAACAGCCGTGTCCGGGGCGTAGGGCAAATATGCGTGGTACCGGCTCAAGGCCGCTTCAGCATCCCCTTTGAAGTCGTAACAACGGGCCGCAAAGAACAACCCGCTGTGGAAGGTGGGGTCCGAATCCATGCAGGCTTCGAAGCCTTCAATGGCGCGGTCGTAATACTCGTCTTCCATGTCGAGGAGGGCGAGTTGAAACGTCGCTTCGAAATGACCGGGCTCGAGGCTCAGCACATCGGCAAACCGCTCGCGTGCTTTGTCGATTTGACCGCTTTGGACCGAGAACAAGCCGAGCCACATCACGGCATCCACATTCGGCGGATCCGATTCAGCAAGCTCGCGCAGCATCATCACCCCCTCCATCGGATTCGGACCGTTGACCAAGGCTACCGCGCGGTCCACGGGCGACATCACCGTGTCGGCCTCCAAAGACTGCACCGCGTCGATGGCATCACCCGCTGAGCCCGACGGTTTCCGGTCGAGCAGCATGATGGCCGCGAGCACCCCAGCCGCTGCAACAAGCAGCGCGACTTGTCCCTTCTTCAAGCTCATCCCTCTACAGGGACTTTCGCCTTCACGTGATCCACGAATTCCTTCGCGGGTTTGAATGAGGGAATGTTGTGAGCCGGGATTTGAATGGATTGCTTTGCCTTGATGTTGCGGCCCGTCTTCGCGGCACGCGTTTTCACCACAAAGCTTCCGAAACCACGCAAGTACACGTTTTCGCCACTCTCCACTGATTCGCGCACGGTGGTCATGAACGCCTCAACCGTGTTTTGAACATCTTGTTTCTCCATGCCCGTTTGCTCTGCAATGCGGGTCACAATGTCTGCTTTCGTCATCTTGCTTGTAGGTTTGTCAGTTCCAATTTCCCCTCGTTCTTGCGAAATGAGGGGTGCAAAAATAAGGTTATCCGGTTGAAAACGAAACAACTGATGAAACAAACTCAAAATGCGGCCCAACGCGACTCCGTTTCGAGGTTAAAAGTTTGGTTCTCAACCCACCAACGCGACCTTCCCTGGCGGACCCACCGCACCCCCTATGGCACATGGCTGTGCGAGATCATCATGCAGCAAACCCGGATCGACCAAGGACTCGCCTACTGGCACCGGTTCATGGAGCTTTTCCCGGACGTGCATGCGCTGGCCGCGGCGGGCGAGGGCGACGTATTGAAGGCGTGGCAGGGGCTGGGGTATTACAGCCGTGCTCGGAACTTGCATCGCGCGGCGGGCGTGGTGGCGCGGGAGCTCGGCGGGGTCTTTCCCGAAACGGCCGCGGGCTGGCGGGAATTGCCTGGCGTGGGCCCGTACACGGCGGCTGCGGTGGCATCGATGTGTTATGGCGAGGCCGTGGCTGCGGTGGACGGCAACGTGAATCGGGTGGTGGCGCGGTTCGTGGGGCTGGACGAGCCGGTGGACCGGCCGGCGGGCAGGCGGGCCGTGGAGGCGGCCGCGGGGGCGCTGTTGGATCGGGAGGCGCCGGGGGCGCACAACGAGGCGATGATGGAATTGGGGGCGCTGGTGTGCACGCCGCGGGCGCCGGAATGCGGGGAGTGCCCGTTGTCGGGGGGGTGCGCATCGGCGGGCGTGGCGGAAGCCGTAGCGCGGCGGCCGGTGAAGGCTGGGAAGGCGAAGGTGGTGGACGTGGCTGTGGTGGGGCACGTGTTGACGGACGGGGTGCGGGTCGCGGTGCGGAGGCGGCCGGAGGCGGGGATTTGGGGCGGGTTGTGGGAGTTTCCGGGGGCGTGGGTTGAGGGGGAGCGTGGGGGCGAGGTGGGCTTGCCGCCGGTGGGCGGGGCCGAATGGCGGGGAGAGGTGGTGCCGCGGGGGGCGCATGTGCTGAGCCACCGGCGGTTGTGGGGGCGCTGGGGGGTGTGGCGCGTGGCGGGGCCGGGGGCGGATTGGGGGGCGGATTGGGAGTGGCTGACGTGGGAGGAGGCGCAGGCCAAACCCTGGCCGCGAATGACCGAGCGGGCCTGGCCCGAGCTCCTCGAAGCGGCGGGAGCGCTGTGACGAATTTGTGGACAAATCGGTCGGCGTGGGCGGCGAGGCGGCCGGGGTTTGGCCTAATTTTGAATTATCATGGCAGGAATCAACAAAGTCATCCTCGTCGGCAACCTCGGCCGCGACCCGGAAATGCGTTACACCCAGAACCAGGTGCCCGTTTGCACCTTTTCGATGGCCACTTCCGAGACCTACAAAGACCGGACTTCGGGCGAACGCATCACGCAAACCGAATGGCACAACATCGTGCTGTGGCGAGGCTTGGCGGAGACGGCGAACCAATACCTGCGCAAGGGCGCACAGGTCTACATCGAAGGGAAGCTGCAGACGCGTTCGTGGGAGGATCAATCCGGCCAAAAGCGCTACACCACTGAAATTGTGGGCGATGTGATGCAGTTCTTGGACCGCCCGAGCGAAGGTGGACCGCGCGCTGGCGCCGCCCCGCACCCGGCGACCGCTGCGGAACAACCTGCTGCTGCTCCTGCCGCTGCTTCTGAAGCGCCCGTCGCTGAAAGCGCGTCGGAAGACACCCCGTTCTAACCCATCCCCTGCCCTTTGGAACCTCCTTCCTTTCTGATTCCCCTGCTCCAAGTCCCCGCTGAGCCCAATGCTTGGCTGCCTTGGGTCGCTGTGGGAATCCTGTTGCTGGTGAGCGCCTTGGTTTCAGGTTCTGAGGTGGCGTTCTTTTCGCTGTCCCCCAACGACCTGCACTCCTTGGAGGAGCGGGCGGACAACGAACCGCGGGCGGATCGGGTGCTGCGGCTGCTGAAGCACCCCGATGCCGAACGGGCACCGCGCCACTTGTTGGCCACGATCCTGGTCCTGAACAACCTCGTCAACATCGGCATCATCCTGATTTCGACGGTCGTGATGGAGCGGCTCTTCCCAAGCGAATCCCTTGAACCTTGGATGCAATGGACCTTGCACGTGGTGGCGGTGACGTTTTTGATCGTCCTCTTTGGCGAGGTGATCCCGAAAGTCTATGCCACTTCGAACGGCATGGCCTTTGCCGAGCGCACCGCACCCGGATTGCAGTGGGCACAGCGGTTGCTGACACCATTTTGGAAACCCCTCGTCCGGCTCGGCAGCTGGCTCGACGGCCGGGTCAGCACCACCCGGGAATTGTCGGTGGAGGATTTGGAACACGCCCTGGAGCTGACGGCAGACGGCGAACGCACGGAGGAGGAACAGCGCATCCTCGAGGGCATCGTGACCCTCGGATCGAAGGATGCCAAGCAGGTCATGACCGCCCGGACGGACATGGAAGCGATTGCGCAAGACGTGGACTGGCCGACGTTGCGCGCGCACGTGATTGAAAGCGGCTACTCCCGCATCCCCGTGCACGACGGCAGCCCCGACGAACTCGTCGGCATCCTGCACATCAAGGATTTGCTTCCCCAAATCGAGCAAGACGAAGTGCATTGGCAGGCCCTGATTCGCCCTGCGTTTTTCGTGCCTGAGAACCGGAAAATCGACGACTTGATGCGCGATTTTCAGGAGCGCAAGACGCACATCGCCATTGTGGTGGATGAATACGGGGGGACCAGCGGATTGATCACGCTTGAGGACGTCATCGAGGAAATCGTGGGAGAGATCGCCGATGAGTTCGACGAGGAGGATTTGGCGTACTCGCGGCTGGATGATCGGACGTTTTTGTTCGAGGCCAAAACCGCCCTCATCGATGCCTACCGGGTCCTGGATTTGGACGAAGAAACCTGGGAAACCGCGAAGGGCGAAAGCGACACGCTCGGCGGATTCATCACCGAGCAAGCAGGCCGCATCCTTCGCACGGGCGAGCGCATCCAATTCCAAGGGGTGGAATTGCAAGTAGACGCCGCCAACGCCCGCAAATTGCTGCGGGTAAAAATCACCCTCCCCGAAGAGCCGGCTCATGAATAAGGCAATGCTTTGGCTCATTGGCCTCAGTGCGTTGACCGCGTGCCGACCGGAGGCCACCCCCAAACCAAGGGGGTATTTCCGCATCGAGCACCCCGATGCGACTTACCGCGCCGTTCAACCGGAATGTCCTGTGTCCTTCGAGTTGCCTCAGTACGCCGCCGTGGAGCGGGTCGTCGGAGCGAAGGGCAGCGAGGGGAACTGCTGGTTCAACGTGGTGTTCCCCACCATGCATGCGCGGTGGCACATGACCTGGGTGCCCGTCGGTGCAAACGGCATCTCCGAAATGATCGAGGACGCGCATCAATTGGCCTTCTCCCACGACGTGAAGGCCTTGGGCATCGGACGGAAGCGCTTTGCCTTTCCCGAGCACCGCGCATACGGGGTGTTCTTCGAACTCGATGGGCCCGTGGCATCGCCTTTGCAATTCTACGCGACGGATTCCACCGGTCATTTCCTGCGCGGATCCCTGTACTTCGACCACGTCCCCAACCCGGACAGCCTTGCCCCTTCCCTCGATCGGGCGCGGTCCGATGCGCGCCACATGCTGGAAACCCTCACTTGGCTGGAGCGATGACCGAGTGGATCGTCGACCAAGGCAACACCCGCCTCAAGCTCGGGGTGTTCACCGATGGCGCGCTCGAGGAGGTGCTGACCGATGCCGCGGCGGTGGCTTGGATGGAAGCCGATTGGGAAGAGGCAGACCAAATCCTGGTGGCCGCCAGCGGCTCCCTCGCCCCTGAACTCGAAGCCGCCCTCGCCGCCCGCACCCGCCCCGTCCTCCATGCCGCCCGGAACATGCCCTTGCCCGTCGCGCTCGACTACGGCACCCCCGAAACCCTCGGCTGGGACCGCATCGCCAATGCAGCAGCCGTCACCGCTCGCGACCCCGAAGCCGTTTGGGCGGTCATCGATGCCGGTACCTGCATCACCTGCGACCTCGTCGCCGGCGGCACGTTTTTCGGCGGCAGCATCGCCCCCGGCATCGATTTGCGGCTCCGGGCCATGTATGCGGGCACCGCGGCACTTCCGCTCATCGAAGATTGGCGCGAGCGCTTGAGCGAATGGGGCGACCAGCCGGAAAGCACCTTGCCCGAGCACGTCGGAACAAGTACGGTCGGCAGTTTAGTCGCTGGTGCTTGGGGCGGGGCCCGGGCCGAACTGGCCGGTCGGTTGGCCGATTTTGGGAAACGTTGGCCGGATTTACGGGTGATGTGGACGGGCGGAGATGCGGATTATTTGCACGAACGGGAATCCGGGCTCATTTTTGCGGACTCAAATTTGACCCTGCACGGGTACCATGCCATTCTTCAGCACCAACGTTAAGCCCCGTTTGCACGGGAAAATGCGCCACTTTGCGGTCGGCCTCGGAGCCACGTTGTGCGTGCTGCTCGCCGGTTTGCCCACCCGCCTTCATGGCCAAATCACGGAATTCTCCCCGTACTCCCGGAACGGCCTTGGCCTCCTCAACCCGGGCACGTCCACTGGCCTCCTCGGCCAAGGCGGCAGCGCCATCGCCTCCACCCACGCGGGCTTCGTCAACACCGAAAACCCCGCGAGCATCGTGGGGCTCGTGAAAACCACCTTCGAAGTCGGCGGCGCAGGCACCCTGCAACAGCTCAAGGTTGGGGACGAAAGCGCCAATGGCCAGTTTGGTAACACGTCCCCGGTCTCCCTGGTCATCAAGCGACAGGGCGGTCACATGGCCTACAACCTCGGCCTTGCCCCGTTCAGCACGAGTGGTTTCGCCGCAACATCAACCTACACCGCGGATGGCATGGGGCTCGTGCGCGAGACGTACGATGGAACCGGAGGCCTGTCCCAGCTGCAACTCGGGGCTGCGCGGAGCTTTTACCGGAACGCTTGGCAATCGATCGGCCCGACGGACAGCCTGCAGATTCGCAAGCAGGCGCTGTATTTGGGTGCGCGGTTGCGGTACGTTTTTGGCCAAATCCAGCGCACCACCCGCCTCGACATCCTCGACCCCACCTTCCTGGACAACCGCACCCAAACGACCGACCAGCACCGCTCCGCCGGCCTGGAACTCGGCCTCCAATACGAACTCCTCCTCCGCTCGCGGTACAATGCGCAACAGGAATTTGAACGCAGCACCTCACTGCGCATCGGCGCCATCTACGCGCCGGAGGCCCGCCTCAGCACCGATCACATCCGCATCGTCGAAACGACGCAAACGCTCGGCGGCATCGTCACCGCCCTCGACACCGCCCAATTCCAAGAGCAGCTGCAAGCCACCGGAGCGATCCCTGGGAAATACGGCGTGGGATTGGCCTTGGACCGCACCGAAGGCAATGGGAGCCGCTTGGTCATCAGTGCCGATTACGTCCTCCAGGATTGGTCGACCACCGCACAGGAAGTGGATTTGCTGACCGAATCTGTGGCGTGGGGACGGTATGAGGCCTTTCGAACAGGTGTGGCCTGGACTCCGTCGAATCCCGCACAGCGCAAGAATGCTTGGGGACGGACCACCTACCGGGTGGGGGCTGCGCAAGGCACCCTCGGCATGGACTTCGAGGGTGTGCCCCTCACCTACGAAGCGTTTACAGCGGGCTTCAGCATGCCCATGGTGGGCAGCCGTTCCTCATCCCAATTTCATTTTGGTACAGAAATTGGTACCCGCTACACCGGCGAAGGATCCTTGGAGGAAAATTACATCCGCCTTCAATTTGGGTTCTCGCTCACCCCATTCCTGAAGAACAATTGGCTTGTTCCCCGGTTGTATGATTGACGAAAATGCGAAAGAACGATATGGACATGAAAACGAACACGAATCCTTGGAAGCTGCTGCTCCTGACCGCCACAGCTTTGGTCATGTGGATCGGTAACGCTCAAGCCCAAGACAAGTACGGCGAAACCCCCGAACAACAAGAGCTCTGCAAAGAGTCGTTGAACAACTTCATCAGCTTCTACAAGCAGAAGGACTACAACGAAGCCTACATCCAATGGGCAAAAGTGAACGAGCGCTGTCCTGCGGGCGCCTCACAGAGCTTCTACGCTTACGGCATTCGCATGCTCGAAAAAATCCTGGACGCCGAAGTGGAAGCAGGCAACAGC
>JALQTD010000094.1 GCA_023264155.1 Flavobacteriales bacterium
CCCACCGGCCCGATTATGCCGACGGGCACCAAGCGCGGGATTTCGTGTACGTCAAGGACGTGGCATCGGTTTGCTATTGGCTCATGCACCACCGCCAACCCAGCTCCAACGGGCTGTACAACCTCGGATCCGGCACCGCACGCACCTTCCTCGACCTCGCCCGCGCCACGTTCGCGGCCATGGACAAGCCGGAAGACATCAGCTTCATCGACACGCCTGCGGACATCCGCGACACCTACCAATACTTCACGGAAGCCGACTTGAGCAAACTGCGCAGCATCGGTTACGACCAGCCCTTCCACACGCTCGAAGCAGCGGTGCACGACTACGTCACAGAATTCTTACTCGACGGGCGCCGCTGGGGCAGTTGATGCGGCAACTGGCTCAGCTTGCAAAGCCAACACGCGTTCCCGCAACCGCTGCAACCGCGCAAGGGCTTCTGCACGGCCGTCCGGGGCCGGCGCTTCCGGGGCGGCCACCTCGCCGTTCAGCACGCGACGCGCTCCATCGAGGGTGAAGCCGTGGCCGCGCACCAGGTCCCGGATTTGGCCAATCAAGTCGATTTCCTTGCGGGTGTAAAACCGCTTTCCCCGGGCATTCGTCCGCGGGTTCAGCTGCCGGAATTCCTTTTCCCAGTAGCGTAGCACGCTTGCGTTTTCGCCCACTTCCGCAGCCACCTCCGTGATGGAGAAGAAGCGCTTTTCAATGGGGGAATTCGAGGAGGGCAAGGGTGGCATGTGCGAAGGAAGTTGCGGCATGAAGATACGGCAACGCCACCAAATACCCTGACGTTCAGTCGAAGCTTTGGTTCTCCTGCTCAGATTGCATCAAGAGCTCTTCGTACTGTTCCGGCGTGAGGTCGTTGAAGTAGAAATGCGCGGGGTTCAGTCGCTTGCCGTCTTTGTGCACCTCGTAGTGCAAGTGGGGGGCCACCGAGGTGCCTGTGCTGCCGACGAGCCCGATCAGGTCCCCACGGCGCACCTTGTCGCCGCGCTTCACGAGGATCTCGCTCATGTGGGCGTACAGCGTCTCGTACCCGAAGCCGTGGCGAATGATGACGTGCCGACCGAAGCCGTTGTACGTGCGCTTCGCGAGGATGACCTCCCCGTCACCGGTGGCAAAAATTTCCGTTCCCGTGGGCGCCGAGAAGTCCATGCCATAGTGGAATTTCCGCACCTTGTAAATGGGGTGAATCCGGTAGCCGTAGCCGCTCGCCATCCGCTTGAGGTCCTCGTTTCGCACCGGCTGAATCGCCGGAATGCTCTTCAGCAACTCGGTGTTGTTGCGGGCCAAATCCAGCACCTCATCAAAGCTCCGGCTCTGCGCCACCAACTTCCGCTGCAATTCCGCCACCCCCTCCGAAACCGCAATCAACTCCTCCGACCAAGCGTGGCCCGCGAGGTGCTTCGTCCGATCCACGCCCCCCACACCGGGGTTGCGCAGGTACGCCGGATACGGGTCGGTCCCGAAGATGGACCGGTAAATCGCATCGTCGCGGTGCGAAATATCGGCGAGGACTGCATCCATTTGGGCCAAATCCTCGTTCAACCCTTCCAACTGGTCCTTCAAAAACGCCAACTCCCGGTCCCGGGCCACATCCGCCGGGCTCTCAAACCAACGGTCAAACGTGTAAATCGACGCCGCTGCGATCACCCCCAATGCCACCACCCGCTTCAGGAAGAAATACACATAATCCTTCAAATCGAACGGCACCTGCTGGACCTCCAGCGAACGGTCGTTGAATTGAATCTTATGAAATCGCTTCTGCATTTGGCAAAGGTGCGACGTATTTTCACGCACTCAAACCAGACTCCCTTCAGGTTTTTCACACTTTAACGCTCAACACCCCATGGAATCTCGCGCAATCCGGCAAATGTTTTTGGACTTCTTCGCCTCCAAAGGCCATGAAATCGTCCCTTCAGCGCCCATGGTGATCAAGGATGACCCGACCCTGATGTTCAACAATGCGGGGATGAATCCGTTCAAAGATTTGTTCCTCGGCAACAGCCCGGTGGTCCATCCGCGCATCGCTGACACGCAGAAATGCCTGCGCGTGAGCGGCAAGCACAACGACCTCGAGGAGGTGGGCGTCGACACCTACCACCACACGATGTTCGAGATGCTGGGCAACTGGAGTTTCGGCGACTACTTCAAGGAGGAGGCGATCGCGTGGGCGTGGGAGCTGCTCGTGGACCATTATGGCCTCGATCCGGAGCGGTTGTACGTCACGGTTTTTGCGGGGGACGAAGGGGATGGACTGCCGGAAGACCTGGAGGCCAAAACCTTTTGGAAGCAATGGATTGCGGAGGAGCGCATCCTGCCCGCCGGCAAGAAGGACAACTTCTGGGAGATGGGGGAAACGGGGCCTTGCGGGCCCTGTTCGGAAATCCATGTGGACTTGCGGGGGGATGCGGAACGAGCGGCCACACCCGGGGCTGAGCTGGTGAACGCGGATCACCCACAAGTGGTGGAGATTTGGAATTTGGTCTTCATGCAGTTCAACCGGATGGCAAACGGCTCGCTGCAACCGCTGCCCGCGCAGCACATCGACACCGGCATGGGGCTCGAGCGGCTCGCGATGGCGCTGCAAGGCAAGCAATCCAATTACGACACCGACGTGTTCCGGCCGATGATGGCGAAGACGGAAGCCCTGTCCGGCAAGCGCTATGCGGCATCCGATTCCAAGGACGACGTGGCGTTCCGCGTGATCGCCGACCACATCCGCGCGGTGTCGTTCAGCATCGCCGACGGACAGCTGCCCTCCAACACCGGGGCAGGCTATGTCATCCGCCGCATCCTGCGCCGTGCAATCCGCTACGGTTACTCGTTCCTGGGGTTGCAGGATCCGTTCATGCATGCCCTGGTGCCGGTCCTTGCCGATCACATGGGGGAAGCATTCCCCGAGCTGCGCACGCAGCAACAGCTCATCGAGCGGGTCATCCTCGAGGAAGAGGAAGCGTTCTTGCGCACGCTCTCAAAAGGCATCGACTTGCTGCAAGAGCGCCTCGCCGCCTTGCCTGCTGGCGGAACGCTCGCGGGACACGACGTGTTCGAACTCTACGACACCTTCGGATTCCCGGTGGATTTGACCGCCCTGATGGCGAGCGAATCGGGGTACCAACTGGATGAAGCGGGGTTTGAGGCCGCGTTGACTGCGGCGAAAGAGCGCAGCCGGGCCGCCGGAAAGATCACGGCGGACGACTGGGTGGAATTGGCCGATGGCGCGAGCACGTTCGTGGGCTACGACACGCTGAAAGTGGAGACCCGCATTTTGAAGTACCGCGAGGTGGAGGCGAAGAAGCGCAAGTTTTACCAGCTGGTGCTCGAGACCACGCCGTGTTATCCCGAAGGAGGGGGCCAAATCGGGGACCAAGCCCACCTGACCTCGGGCGGGGATTGCATCGCCATCTTCGACACCAAGCGCGAAAACAACCTCATCGTGCACTCAGCAGCCACCATCCCCCAGGACCCTGCTGCGCCCGTAACCATCGAAGTCGATGCCGTTCGGCGCGCCGATGCCGCCCGCAACCACACGGCCACCCACCTCCTGCACGAAGCCCTCCGCAACGTGCTCGGCAACCACGTGGAACAGAAGGGCTCCCTCGTCAAACCCGACGCCCTCCGATTCGACTTCTCCCACTTCTCCCGCATGACGGAGGAAGAAATCGCCCAAGTGGAAGCCCAGGTCAACGAGCGGGTGCTCGCCAACCTGCCCCTGAACGAACACCGCTCCATCCCCATCGCAGAGGCACAAGCCGCCGGCGCCTTGATGCTCTTCGGTGAGAAGTACGGCGACGAAGTCCGCATGATCGAATTCGGCACCTCCAAGGAACTCTGCGGCGGCACCCACTCCCCTGCTACGGGCAGCCTGGGCACCTTCCGCATCCTCTCCGAATCCGCCGTAGCCGCTGGCGTGCGCCGCATCGAAGCCACCACCGGCCAACATGCCCTCGAACAGAGCAACGAAGAGCGCACCACCCTCCACGCATTGACCGGCCTCTTGAAGTCCAAGCAACCGGTGAAGGCCGTCGAAGACCTCATCGAAAAGGTCGCCGCACTCAGCAAGGAAGTGGAGCAGTTCCAAAAACAAGCCGCAGCGGGCGCAAAAACCGACCTCCTTCGCGCCATCGAAAACCGCAACGGCATCAACGTGCTCATCACCGCCATCGACCTCCCCGCTGGGGACATCAAGGACCTCGCCTTCCAACTCAAGGCCGAACACGCCCCTTTCTTCGGCGTATTCGGGTCAGCGGCTGACGGAAAAGCCACCCTCTCAGTTGCCATCAGCGACGATGTGGTGGCCGACAAAGGCTTGCACGCGGGCCAAATCGTCAAGCAACTCGCCACCGCCATCCGCGGCGGCGGCGGCGGCCAGCCCTTCTTCGCCACTGCAGGCGGCAAGCACCCCGACGGCCTGTCGGATGCCCTGAAGGCGGCACACGAACTGGTCTGACCTTCGAAAAATCGCACACGAAAAAGCCCGGCCATGCCGGGCTTTTTCAATTCCTGTATGCAAGGGGAAATCAGGCTGCTGCCAAGTTCGTGCTCTTCGCGGGCTGGGCTTTGCCATACACCGGCCCCTGGTATTCCTCCTCATAGGCCAAACCCAAGTTCAACACATAAAACACGTTGAACACCGAGATGAGCAGGTAATCCACCCACGAATGCTTGCCGAACGATTGGGCCAATTCCACCAAGGTCCGGAAGAACAAATAGACGTTATAACCGGGAATTAAAAACAACCACGCGTGCCACGCGGGCCGACCGATGATGCGCATGGCCGTAGCCACATTCACACCCGGCACAAACACCTTCCAACCTGGCTGACCCGCCTTCAGAAACAACTTCAGGTTGCCCGCAGCAACGATGGGCAACAAGAAACACAGAGTGAAGACCAAATTTCCTGGGATTTCCCGACCGAAGAGTACCAAATCATTCATTGTGATAGGAGTTGCGTTCACAAGAATGACGGGACCGCTTTTTCAAGGTTGCCTCTGAACCGGTGTTAAATTGACACGCCCAACCGATCACATGGCCGTAAGGCCGGCAAATTCCTGCACGGAGGCCTTCGAGATGGGCTGGCCTTGAGGCGAAAGGATGACGAGGCGTTCCACCACGTTTCGCAGCTCCCGGATGTTGCCCCGCCAGTTCGCTTCTTGTAGCAGTTTCATGCCTGCCGCCTCCACCTTCGGCACCGGCATGCCATACGACGCGCAGATGCGGTCCAGAAAATGGGTCACCAACTCCGGCACGTCCTCCCGCCGATCATTCAACGGGGGCACTTCCACCAAAATCACGGCAAGCCGGTGGTAGAGGTCTTCTCGGAACCGGCCGCCATCGATTTCTTCGAGCAGGTTGCGGTTCGTTGCCGCCACGATGCGGACGTCGACCGCGATGTCTTCGTCGCCCCCCACGCGGGTGATGCGGTTCTCCTGCAAGGCACGCAGCACTTTCGCTTGGGCCGACGGGCTCATGTCGCCGATCTCATCGAGGAACAAGGTGCCGCCGTGGGCGAGCTCGAACTTGCCCTTCCGTTGCTTGACCGCACTGGTGAAGGCGCCCTTTTCGTGCCCGAACAACTCGCTTTCGATGAGCTCGGCCGGAATCGCGGCGCAGTTCACCTCGATGAAAGGGGCGTCCGCGCGGGCGCTCAGGGCGTGGAGCTGGCGCGCCACGAGTTCCTTTCCCGCGCCGTTGGGACCGGTAACGAGCACCCGGGCCTCGGTCGGAGCGACGGTGGCGATGCGGTCCGTGATGGCTTGAATGGCGGCCGAACTTCCCACGATGGGGCTGGCCTTATCGCCTTGAATGGTGCGGCGGAGCTCCTGGGTTTGGGCCTCGAGCGCCTGCTGCTCCAGCGCATGCCGCACCGTCACCAGGATCCGGTTCAAATCCAGCGGCTTCTGGATGAAATCGAACGCGCCCTTCTTCAGCGCCTGCACCGCCGCATCGACGGTGCCGTGTCCGCTGATCATCACCACCGGCGACTTCACGCCCTTCTCCCGCAGCATGTCGAGGACGTCCATGCCGTCCATCCGAGGCATCTTGATGTCGCAGAAAATGAGATCGAAGGCAAACTTCACGGCTTGGGACAGGCCTTTGGCGCCGTCTTCCGCCTCTTCCACCCGGCATCCTTCGTATTCCAGGATTTCGCGCAAGCTGGCGCGGATGGGCGCTTCGTCGTCGATGATCAGGACCTTTGTCATGCGTAGAGGTTTGGCCAAACAGGTTCCAAAGATGGTGCCAAATCCGCCTCCACCGCCAACTCCACCAGCCCCTCCCGCAGGGCATACGGCGAACGCGCCACGCGCACTTCGTCGCCCATCCGGCCCAACATGCGCTGCACGAGCACCGACGACAGCGGCAAGTACGGCGCGCGCGAGGCCGGCATGCCCTTCCAAGCCAAACGGTCCTCCAGTCCAGCGTCAAGCAGCTCGCGGTGCACGCCGCGGAGGGCGGTCGCGTCGATGGGTTCGGCTCGCGCATGAACGCCCTCTCCTGCTGCGAACGGCTCGCCACTCCGCAACAAGGCCGCGAGGGCATCGAACGAACCGCTCGACCCGACGAGTACCCGGGGCCGCCATTCCGCAATCGCCGCATCCACCGGAGTGAGCACGTCGTCGAGGAAGGGAGTCAGCCGCTCGGCGCCGGCATCGGTGAGGGGGTCGGTGGGTTTGGCCAAATCCTTGATCCGCACCACCCCCGCGTCCACGCTCTCCAACCAGCGCAACACCGGCCCGTCCTCGGCGCGTTCCCAAATCGCGAACTCCACGCTGCCCCCGCCGATGTCCATCACCAAGCCCCGTTCGCCCGGTGCCAGTGGCTCCGTGAGCAGGACGCCCTTCCAAATGGCGTACGCCTCTTGTCGGCCAGAAATGACCTCGATGGGGATGCCGCATTGTGCGCGGGCGGCATCGACGAAGGACTTCGCGTTGCGGGCGTCGCGGAGGGCGCTCGTTCCCGTGGCGTATACGGCATCGACGCCGTAATTGCGCAGCGTTTCACGGAACACCCGAAGGGCATCCAAGCCACGGGCTGCGCGGTCCGGACGGATGGTTTGGCTTTGAAAACCGCCTGCTCCCAAGCCCACCGGCATGCTGTTCGCAAATGCGCGCACCCAGCCCTGTTCAGCCAACTCCGCCACCACCAAGGTGAACGAATTCGAACCGCAATCGATGACGCCTATCCGCCTCATGACCGGTGGAACATCCAACGCACCAATTCCCCAAACGTGGGCCGCTTGCCGTACATGAGCAATCCGACGCGGTACACCCGACCGGCCAGCACGACTACGCCCCAAGCCGTGAGCGCCACGCCCAGCAGGCTCACGATGACTTCCCAAACCGGCACCCCGAGCGGGATGCGCACGAGCATCATGACGGGCGCCGAAAACGGCACGAACGACCCCACCACCGCCATCGTGCCCTCCGGGTCTTCCATGGACATGGCCGCCATGATGTACGACGCCAACAAGGGCAGCATGACGGGAAGCATGAGGTACTGGGCGTCCGATTCTTGGTTCACCGCGGCGCCCACTGCCGCGAACAAACTCGCGTAGAGCGTATAGCCCGTGATGTAAAATGCGACCGTAGCCAGGGCCATGGTCGACCAGTTCACATCGAGCAGGAAGGCCAGGTCATCTTGGGAAGCCAACCACGACTTCCAATCCAACCCCGGCCCCATTTCAGCTGCCCCGCCCAAGGCCCCTGTCGCTTCGAGGACCAATCCCCCAAGGGCCGACATGGCCCAACCGATGGCGATGAACGCTGCGAATTGCGTCAGCCCGACCAGTCCCACCCCGATGATTTTTCCCGCCATCAACGTGCGCGGCGACACGGCGCTGATCACGACTTCCACGATGCGGTTTGCCTTCTCCTCGATCACCCCGCGCATGACTTGCGTGCCGTACATGCTGATGAGCAGGAACAGCGACAAGGAGAACACGAAGCCGATGATGCCCCGGCCCATGGCCCCTTGGTCGCGGGTCACGATGTCTTGCCCCACGAGTGAAATGCTGGTTTTCAGCCGCTTGTACGTTTCGTAATCGAGGGCAAGTTCTTGCTTCACCCGGAACCGCTCGATGGCCTGGGACAGGTCGCCCTGGATCTTGCTCTGCACCCCG
>JALQTD010000095.1 GCA_023264155.1 Flavobacteriales bacterium
TCCTGCTCCTTCGAGAGGGTCATCATCAGCTTTTGGGCCGCAGCACCCGCCACCAGCAGGACGGCCTTTTTCAGCTTCACCACCACCTCGAGGTGTTCCTCGAACACGTCGTCCGGCCCCGGTCCGAAGTCCGGAATGCCCATGAGCTCGTTCGCCACGGCCATCGCCGGCGTCATCAAGTCCATCTCGCCCTTCATGGCCTTTTTCAAGATCATGTCGACCGTGAGCATGCGGTTGATTTCGTTCGTGCCCTCGAAAATGCGGTTGATCCGGGCGTCGCGGTAGGCCCGTTCGGCGCGCGTCTCGGCGCTGTACCCCATGCCGCCGTGCACCTGCACCGCTTCGTCCACCACGTAATCGAGCACCTCCGAGCCCAGGACCTTCATCATCGCGCATTCCGGCGCGAAGTCGGCGATGCCCTTCAAGGTCGCCTCCCCGTGCTCCATGCCGCCGGCCTTGAGCGCCTGGATGGCGTCCTCGATGTTCTGCGTCGCCCGGTAAGTGGCCGCCTCGCACGTGTAAATGCGGATGGCCGCCTCCGCGAGCTTATACCGGATGGCGCCGTACTTCGAAATCGCCCGGCCAAACTGCTCCCGCTCGTTCGCGTACTGAATCGTTTGGGTCAGCGCCCCCTTCGCGGCCCCCAACACGGCTCCGCCGAGCTTGATCCGCCCGATGTTCAGGATGTTCACCGCAATCTTGAAGCCCTTCTGCCGCTCGTACAACAGGTTTTCCACCGGCACCTTCACGTCATTGAAGAAAATCTGCCGCGTCGACGAGCCCTTGATGCCCATCTTCTTCTCCTCCGGATTCTTCGAGATGCCTTCGCTGTGGCCGTCCACGATGAAGGCGGTGAGGTTTTCGTCGTCGTCGATTTTAGCAAAGACGATCATCACGTCGGCGAACCCGCCGTTGGTGATCCACATCTTTTGGCCATTCAAGAGGTAGTGCTTGCCATCCTCGGTCAACTTCGCCCGCGTCTTCCCGCTGTTCGCATCGGACCCCGCGCCCGGCTCCGTCAAGCAATAGCAGCCTTTCAACTCGCCGGAAGCCAAGCCCGGCACCCACTTCTGCTTCTGTTCCTCGTTGCCGTAGTACAAGATGGGCAGGGTGCCGATGCCGGTGTGGGCGCTGAAGCTCACGCTGAACGAATGCGCGCCGCCGATGGCTTCGGTGATGAGCATGGTGGTCTTGAAGTCGAGCCCCATGCCGCCGTACTCGGTGGGGACGGAACTGCCGAGGAGGCCAAGCTCGCCGGTCTCTTCCATCAGTTTCGGCACGAGCCCCTCTTCCTGGTGGTCGATGGCGTCGAGTTGTGGAACGACCCGTTTTTCGACGAAATCGAGGGTCATTTGCTTGATCATCAGCTGTTCCTCGTTCCACTCTTCGGGAATGAAGATGTCGCTGGCTTGGGTGGGGCGGATCAAAAACTCTCCGCCGCGGATGGCTTTATTCGTAGTAGACATGGGATGGATTTTCTGTTAGACCAAATTCAACGCAACCGTTCAAACACGCCCGCCGCACCTTGACCGGTCCCCACGCACATGGTGACCATGCCGTAGCGTTCGTCGCGCCGGGCGAGTTCGTGCAACAGCTGCACGGTGAGTTTGCTGCCGGTGCAGCCGAGCGGGTGGCCGAGTGCAATTGCGCCGCCGTTCGGGTTCACGCGCTCCGGGTCCAACCCCAGTTCGCGCACCACGGCCACGCTCTGCGAAGCGAAGGCTTCGTTCAGTTCGATGGCCCCGAGGTCGGCCTGCGTCAACCCCGCCTTCTTCAGCGCCTCCGGCACCGCGTGCACCGGGCCCACGCCCATGATGCGCGGTTCGAGCCCGCTCACGTGGTAACTCGCGAGCCGCGCCCACGGCTCCACGCCGAGTTCCTTCACCATGCGCTCGCTGCACACCAGCACGAAGGCCGCTCCGTCCGAAGTCTGCGAGGCGTTACCCGCCGTGACCGTTCCCCCTGCCGCGAAGACCGGCTTCAGCCGAGCGAGCCCTTCCACCGACGTGTCGCGCCGCACGCCTTCGTCGGTGTCGACCACGTAACTGCGTTCCGCCCGGCGCTCTTGTTCGTCGAGGTAGACCTGGTTCACCGTGATGGGCGCGATGCCCGGCGCAAACCGTCCGCCGTCAATGGCCGCGGCCGCCCGCCGGTGGCTCTCCGCTGCGAAGGCGTCCTGCTCGTCGCGGGAAACCTTGAAGTCGTTCGCCACGGCTTCCGCCGTCAAGCCCATGCCCCAATACCAGTCCGGATTCGCCTTGGCCACCCGGGCGTTGGGCACGATGCGCCACCCGCCGAACGGGATGGGCGACATGGTTTCGATGCCGCCCGCGAGGATGCAGTCGGCCAGTCCGGCGTGGATTTTGGCCGAAGCGATGGCGATGGTTTCGAGGCCGGACGCGCAGTAGCGGTTGACCGTCATGCCGGGCACTTTTTCGGTGTCGAGCCCCATCAGGCTGACCATCCGCCCGATGTTCAGTCCTTGCTCGGCCTCGGGCGTGGCGTTGCCGACGATCACGTCGTCGATGCGCTCGGGGTCGAGCTGCGGGAAGTCGCTGAGCAATTTGCGGATGACCTGCTCGCCGAGGTCGTCAGGCCGGGTGAAGCGGAAGGCGCCTTTGCCGGATTTCCCGACCGCGCTGCGGTAACCGCCGATGATGTATGCGTTCATGTTCGTTTCGTTGTCGGGTTAGTTGCGCAGGATTTTGCCTTTTTGGATCAAACTCTGCATCCGTTCCAGCGTCTTCCGCTGCATGCAAAGCTCCACGAAGGCTTTCCGTTCCAAATCCAGTAAGTACTGCTCACTCACCGCCGTCCGCTCGCTCAAATCGCCCCCGCACATGACGGTCCCCAGCTTCTCGCTGATGAGCCGGTCGTGCTCCGAGATGTAGTGACCGCTCATCATGCTGTGCGCGCCCACGTACACGATGCCCAGGCCTTCTTGCCCGGCCACCACGATGTCCTTCCGCTCGATCGGCCGCACGTAGCCCTGTTCCGCGAGTTCCAAGGCCGCCCGCTTCGCCCGAGCGAGCTGGTCGCGGCGGTTCACCACGACCTCGTCAGTGCCTTCGCGCAGGTAACCGAGCTCGAACGCCTCGTGCGCCGAGGTCGACACCTTCGCTTGGCCGATGGTCAGGAAGCGGTCGCGCAACCGGTTGATGCGCATGTCGCCTTCGTTCAGCTCGTCGTTCAAGCGCAGCACAAATTCCTTCGTGCCCCCGCCGGCGGGGATGACCCCGATGCCGAATTCG
This sequence comes from Flavobacteriales bacterium, assembly GCA_023264155.1. GTDB lineage: Bacteria > Bacteroidota > Bacteroidia > Flavobacteriales_D > Sanyastnellaceae > JALQTD01. Next base: position 3,252 of record JALQTD010000095.1, read on the forward strand.
ACGAGGCCCATGTACGTTTCGGCGTGGGCAACGACTTTGTCGGCGTGGAGGCACAGTTCACAGCCGCCCCCGAGGGCGAGCCCGTGCGGTGCGGCCACTACAGGAATGCCGGAATACCGCATGCGCATCATCGTGTTTTGGAACGCGCGCACGGCGAAATCGAGCTCGTCGTACTCCTGTTCCACGGCCAGCATGAAGATCATGCCCACGTTCGCCCCTGCGCTGAATTGGGCGCCTTCGTTCGACACCACAATGCCACGCCAATCGCCGGCTTCGGCCAAGTCCACCGCCTTGTTCAGGCCCTGGATGACTTCACCACCGATGCTGTTCATCTTCGTGTGGAAGGCCACGTTCAAGATGCCATCGCCGAGGTCTTGCAAGGTGACGCCGCTGTTCTGCCAAACCGTCGCTTCCTCGGGCAACCAAGCGAGCGACAACCGGCCCTCCTGGCCAGCCAGCGCTTCGTAGGCCCCGGTGGCCGGGTTCCAGCATTCGCGCCGACCGTCGACATTGCGGTAGAACGTCTCGGCGCCGGCCGCGAGCATGTCGTCGACCCAGCCGGCCACGGTCAGCCCGCGCCCGCGCAGGACTTCCAGCCCTTCGCGAACCCCCACGGCATCCCAGCTTTCAAACGCGCCGAGTTCCCAACCGAAGCCGGCGCGCAGGGCGTCGTCAATGGCGTAAGGCAGGTCCGAAATTTCTGGCACCCGATGCGACACGTAAGCGAACACGTCGGTGAAGATGCGGCGGTAGAATTCGCCGGCTTGGTCGGTGCCGTTGAAGAGCAGCTTGGTGCGCTCGGGCAGGGCGTCGACTTGTTTGGCCGCTTCGAGCGTGGCGAATGAGGCCTTCTTTTGTGGACCGTATTCGAGCGTCTTGAGGTCGAGGGAGAGGATCTCGCTCTTGCCGGAGGCGTCCTTGATTTTTTTGTAGAAACCGGCCCCGGATTTGGCCCCCAGGGCGCCTTCGGAGACCAAATGCTGCACGTACGCCGGCGTGGCAAACACCTCCTTGCGCTCGTCAGCCGGGCAATTCGCCGCCACCCCATTCGCCACGTGGACCAACGTATCGATGCCCACCACGTCGCACGTCCGGAAGGTCGCGCTCTTCGGCCGCCCCATCGCCGGCCCGGTCAACCGGTCCACCGTTTCCACGTTCAACCCCATCTCGGCCACCGTGTGGAACAGGGCCTGGATGGCGAACACGCCCACGCGGTTCGCGATGAAGGCCGGCGTGTCCTTGCACAGCACCACCTGCTTGCCGAGGATGCGCTCCCCATACCGGCTGAAGAAATCCAGCACCCGGGCATCCGTGTCCGGTCCGGGGATGATCTCGAGCAGCTGCAGGTAGCGCGGCGGGTTGAAGAAGTGCGTGCCACAGAAGTGCCGCCGGAAGTCCTCGCTGCGCCCTTCCGACAGCATCGCAATCGGAATGCCCGAGGTGTTCGAGGTGATGAGCGTGCCGGGCTTGCGGTGCTGCTCAACCCGTTCGAACAGCTGCTGCTTGATGTCGAGCCGCTCCACAATGACCTCGAGGATCCAGTCGCAATCGGCGATGCGCGCGAGGTCGTCGTCGAAGTTGCCGGTGGTGATCCGTCCGGCGAACCGCTTCGAATAGATGGGGGAGGGGTTGCTCTTCAAGGCGTCCTTCAAGTGGCCGTCAGCGACGGCGTTGCGCGGGCCTTCCTTCGCGGGGAGGTCGAGCAGGAGCACCTCGCTGCCGGTTTGGGCCAAATGACACGCAATGCGCGAGCCCATCACGCCGCTTCCCAACACGGCCACGCGCCGAATCCGGTGCAGGGGAATTTCTTCAGTTGCCTTCATGAAGCAAGGGGAGATTGGTGGTTTCCGCCGCCGAGCAGCTGCTCAGGGCGATCGAAGATTTCATTGAGTTTCCGCAAGTGGGCGATGAGCTGGTCGACGTCTCGGTCGCCGAGGAGCTCTCGGATTTGGGCATTCACTGCCTTGACCAAATCCCGGGCCTCCCGCCGCGCCGCCACACCCTCCGGGGTCAAAAACACGAGCGCCTTCCGGCCGTCCGACGCATCCGCCCGCCGCTCCACGAGCCCCATCGCCTCCATGCCCTTGAGCGTCCGCGACAGGCTGGTCGCTTCCATGCCCATCCGCGGCCCAAGCTGCGTGCTCGGGGTGCCGGCTCGGTCGACTTGCAGCAACGCGAAGACGTAACTGACGGGGATGCCCCGTCGCTCAGCTTCTGCAGCGTAGAGGCGGTTCAGTTTCGCCCAGCCCCAGCGCAAATGAAAATCGAGCGTGTCCTGCGGTTGCATGCGCTCAAGGTACGGTAATTTTGTTATGCACGCATAGTAAAAACGAAAATTCCGAAGCGGGATTAACATTCCTTAATCCGGAGCAACCTCCGCCTCATCTTTGCAGTCCTGCTTTTGAAACCAAGTCCGATGTCTCGAAACCTGCTTCCCCTGTTCTTGGGCGTGTTATTCGCCGCGTTGTTTGCTTCGCCTGGGCGCGCCCAGCGCACGTGCGGCATGGATTCGGTGCACGCGCACCTGATGGGGCTGGCGGGGTATGAGGAGGCGTTCAGGGAGAAGGTGCAGGCGGTGAACGAGGCGGCGGGCCAGCGTTTGGACTGCGACAATCCGCTCATCATCCCGGTGGCGGTGCACTTTCAAAATACGGGCATCCCCCTCGATTGTGCCATCGAAATGGCCCTCTCGCAGGTCGAGGTGCTCAACCAAGACTTCGGCGCAACGAACCCCGACATCACCGAATGGGAGGACCAGCAGCCGACGCTTTGGCCCGGGATTCAGAACCAGGCGTCGTGCATCCAATTTTGCCTCGCGACCCTGAACCATCCGGCGGGCTTCGGGTTGCAGGACGGCGATTATGCGGTGACGTTGGATGCCACGAACGGGGATTTCGATGCGGATTGGGCGGGGTATTTGAACTTTTTCGTGCGGTCGCTCGGCGGGGGCGTGCTGGGGTATTCGCCGCTCGGCGGGCAAGGGAACGGCGATGGGGCGACGTGCGATCCGGCGTACTTCGGCGCGGTGTCGTGCGGGGGCAATGCGGTGAATCCGCCGTACGACATGGGCCGGACGATGACGCACGAGATCGGGCACTACCTGCTGCTCGACCACCCGTGGGCGAACGGGGGCTGCGGGAGCAACGATTTCGTGGGGGACACGCCGGTGACGGATGGCCCGCAGTTTGGCTGTCCGAGTGGGCAGAGCATCACGACGTGTGTGGAGCCGATTCTTTGGCCTACCTACATGGAATACTGCGACGACGCCTGCTTGTTCATGTTCAGCGCAGGCCAAATCGCGCGCATGGAAACCTACGTCGAGCAGAACCTCGCCCCCCTCTGGAACGGCGCGGCCACGGTCTGCCAAGAGGCGGCCTGCGTGGGCTTCGACGTGGACGCGGTCGCTGTGGCTGAAAGCTGCGCCGGGGGCGACGGCCAAATCGCGCTCACCCCCGACGGCGGTACCGCCCCCTACACGTTCACCCTCGCCGGCTCAGCCGGTGCGACCGGCTCGTTCCCGGGCTTGACGGAAGGAACCTACAACGCGGTGGTGGAAGACGCAGCCGGATGCGCTTGGACCGAGGAAGTCGAGGTGGTTCGCGCCGCGCCCGCCGTGGCCTTGGAGTCGGTCGTGAACGAATACTGCAGCGATGCCGCCGGGGCGATCGAAGTGGTCGTCAACGAGCCCACCGCATTCCAGTACCGGTTGAACGGCGGGCCGTGGCAAGCGTCGGGCGTGTTCGAAGGCCTGTCGGCAGGCAGCTACACGGTCGAGGTGGAGAACGCGTCGGGTTGCGCGGGGGAAGTGGCGACGACGCTGGTGAACGAGTCGGATTTGGCGGTGGCCGTGACGCGGCGCGACATCAGCTGCGATTGGATCGACAACGGGGCGCTCGACGTCCGCGTCATGAACGGGGCCGAGCCCGTGACGTATTTATTGGACGGCACAATCACCTCGGAGACCGGCCTGTTCCAGGGGCTCGCGCCGGGCGTCCACGAGGTCGCCATCGCTGACGCGGCCGGGTGCACCTTCGCCTCACAGTACACCCTGACCTACGATTACGCGAGCGTAGGGGACGATTGCCCCTGCATGGTCTACGTGCCGACGGCCTTCACGCCCAACAACGACGGGCACAACGACGCGTTTGGGGTGGAGGCCTCGTGCCCGCTCACGAACTACCATTTGCGGATTTTTGATCGCTGGGGGCGCGTGGTGTTTGAGTCGTCGGATCCCATGGAAGTGTGGGTGGGCGGCGACACGCACTGGGTGCAGAGCGACTATTTTGCGTACACGCTGACGTACAGCTGGGGAACGGAAGAGGCGGGAGGCGCTCCGGCTGAAGGGGTGAGCGGAACCTTTGTGGTCATTCGGTGATCCGGCCGTCGCGGATGTGCAGGGTTTGGTCTGCACTTGAGGCCAAATCCAAATTGTGCGTCACCACGACAAACGTCGCCCCTTCCCGATCACGCAACTCCTGAAACAGCGTGAACAGCGAGTTCGCGTTGCCCGAATCCAGGTTCCCCGTCGGCTCATCGGCCAGGATCACCGCGGGCTCGTTCATCAGCGCCCGGGCGGCCGCCACCCGCTGCTGCTCCCCACCGCTCAAGGCCGCCGGCGCGTGCGTCAACCGATCGCCCAACCCGAGGTCGCGCAACAGCCGCTCGGCCCTTTCCCGCGCCTTCCGATCGTCCCGTCCGGCCACCCAAGCCGGCATCATCACGTTCTCGAGCGCGTTGAATTCCGGCAGCAGCCGG
>JALQTD010000096.1 GCA_023264155.1 Flavobacteriales bacterium
CGCTTGCAACTACAACTCAGATGCCACGGATGACGATGGCTCGTGTGAATTCGTATCCTGCTACGGTTGCATGGACGATTCGGCGTGCAACTACGACGCCACAGCGACCCAAGACAGCGGTGAATGCATATTCGCAGATCAATACTACGATTGCAACGGCGACTGCATCAACGACGCAGATGGCGATTCAACGTGTGACGAGCTGGAAATTGCAGGTTGCATGGACGAAACGGCCTGCAACTTCAATGCGGCAGCTACGGATGACGAGGGCTGCATCTTCCCCCCAATCGGAGGGGACTGCGATTCAGAATGTGAAGGTGATTTCGACGGAGACGGGATTTGCGACAACTTCGAAATCGCAGGTTGCACCAGTTCAACGGCCACCAACTACAATGTTTCTGCCACGGATGACGATGGGTCATGCACTTGGACCGACGAATACCTCGTGGGCTTGAGCTATGAAGTGGTCGGATACAACACCGTCGGTGATGCCACCACTTACCGGGTTTACGCGGAATTCAATTCCGATGCCATCCAAATGCAAGCATGCTATGGAACAAATGAATGGCCGTGGGAGTTGTTCTCGACCGCGCCTTTCTATCAAAATGCTGCAGGGTCTTCGCTCGGACACAGCATCAACCCGTTGTTTTTCCCGGTGATTGATGGCCTCGTTTATGACTCATGGTTTGCATTCGGTGCGGCGCCAGGCGAAGCTCCCGCTCCGGCCGACGTTGGTTTGGACACCTTTACAGGCGATTTCGCCGATAACGGCGGAAACGTCTCCGTGAACACGGCCGTTGGTGCGAGCATCTACTACACGCCAGGTTCGAGTTCATACGCTTATCCCCAAGACGGCAAGGTGCTCCTCGGTCAATTCACAACGGAAGGTGTGGTGACGGTCAAGTACAATTTCCAATACCGGGATGCACAGGACCAAACGCATCAAGTCAATGACTTGAATCTGACCTTCCCCGCCAACTTGCCGGGCTGTAAAAACGAATCGGCCTGCAACTACGATGCGGATGCTGAGTTCGCGACCAACGCCGACTGCGTGTTCGCGTCGGGATGTGACGAATGCAGCGGCGCCACCGATGGTACGGGAACCGTCATCGACAACGACGCCGACGATGATGGTGTGTGTGACGCGGACGAGATCGAAGGCTGTACGGATGAGTACGCTTGCAACTTCGATGCGACGCCGACCACCGACACCAACAACGGTCTCTGCATCTATCCTGAGGGATGCGAAACGTGCAGCGGAGCGACGGATGGAACGGGCACTGTTGTTGACAACGATGCGGACAATGATGGCGTTTGCAACGGGGAAGAAATCGAAGGGTGTACGGATGCAACGGCTTGCAACTACGATGCGACGCCGACCACCGACACCAACAACGATTTGTGCATCTACCCAGCCGGCTGCGACACGTGCAGCGGGGCCCAAGACGGCACGGGAACGGTCATTGACAACGATGCCGACAACGACGGCGTATGCGACGCTGACGAAATCGAGGGCTGCACGGACGCTGAGGCCTGCAACTACGACGCGACACCAACGACCGACACCGACAACGATTTGTGCGTGTACGCTTTTGGTTGCGACACGTGCAGCGGTGATACGGATGGTTCGGGTACCGTCATTGACAATGATGCCGACAACGACGGCGTTTGCGATGGAGAAGAAGTAGTGGGCTGCACAGATGCTGCGGCATGCAACTACGACGCCAACCCAACGACCGACACCTCAAACGACCTCTGTATCTACGCCGAAGGTTGCGACACCTGCTCGGGTGAAACAGACGGCACGGGCACCATCATCGACAACGACGCGGACAACGACGGCGTCTGCGATGCCGATGAGGTGCCAGGATGTACCATCGAGAGCGCTCAGAACTACGATCCGGCTGCCACAGATGATGACGGCACCTGCGTCCTTGGAGAGTGCAACGATCCGTTGGCCTGCAACTACGTTGCGGATACGACAGACCCCAATTCCGATGCCTGCGAATACGCGGCCCCCTTCTTTGATTGCGAGGGCAACTGCATCGGAGATTACGACGGTGATGAGATCTGTGAAGGGGAGGAAATCTGGGGTTGCGCGAGCAATTCGGCTTTGAACTTCGATCCTGAAGCGACCAACGACGACGGCAGCTGCGAATGGGGAGCGGGCATTTTCGAAGGCTTGTCTTATGAAGTGGTGACGAGCCACGAGGAGGGGCCGTTGGCGGGCAATGGGTACGTGACGTACCGGATCTATGCTGAATTCAGCACGGCGGACATTGATTTGGTCCAACTGTTCGGTAACGCTACCCATCCGTGGCTCATCGAAAACACGGGAGAAACGTACCAAGATTCGTACGGTTCAGAATACGGTGGCAACATCGCCCCCGCGCTCTTCGCCCTCGTGCCCACGGCAGAATACGATTCATGGTTGACCATCGGTGCGGAGCCCGGTGACTACAATGCGATGAACCAGAGCGGCATGTACGCCTACTTCCCGACGTGGAATGCGGGTGGGGACTTCCATGTGAACAACACCGCGGCTTCGATCAGTGTGACGCCGCTGCAGTCTTCGCAGGGAGTGCCGGATGAGAATGGCCGGGTGCTTTTGGCCCAAATCACGGCCAACGGCGTCGGACACGTCCGCTACAACATCCTGTTCCAACCGGAAGTCGGTCAGGCCATCACGTTCACGGACGTCGAGCTGACCTTTCCAACGCAAGTACCAGGATGTACGAACGAGTTTGCCATCAACTTCGAGGCGAATGCGAACTCCGATGACGGTTCGTGCTTGGTGGAAGGCTGCACGGATTCCGATGCGCTCAACTTCGACCCGACGGCGAACCTGGAGGACGGAAGCTGCCTGTTCAACGGTTGCACGGACGACACGGCTGAGAACTTCGATCCCGAAGCGAACGTCGATGACGGTTCCTGCTTGTACGCGGGTTGCTACGACGAGTCCGCTGACAACTACAACCCGTTGGCCAACCTCGGCGACCAAGAAGCGCTGTGCGAGTACTGGGGATGTACGAATGAAGCGGCCATCAACTTCGATGCAGGAGCCAATGTCGATGACGGCACGTGCTTGATCGTCGGTTGCTACGACCCGGAAGCAGACAACTACAACCCTGAGGCCAACACGGGCAACCAGAACACGATTTGCCGGTACTACGGTTGCACCGATCCCGAAGCTGCGAACTTCGACCCGACGGCGAACTTCAACGATGGTTCATGTGACTACCTCGGTTGCACGGACAACACTGCAGCTAACTTCGACGGAGCTGCGACGATCGATGATGGTTCATGCGAATACCCCGGCTGTATGGACCCGGATGCGGACAACTTCGACGCCGAGGCCAATGTGGATGACGGATCCTGCTTGTACACGGGGTGCTATGACGAAGCGGCGGACAACTTCGACCTCTTTGCCAACACGGGGGACCAAGAAGCCTTGTGCGAATACTGGGGTTGTACGGATGATGAGGCGGATAACTTCGATCCAAATGCCAACGTGGAAGATGGATCATGTGTCTACTTCGGTTGCACGGATGAAGATGCGGACAACTACGACGCCACTTCGAACGTGGACGACGGGTCGTGCATCTACTTCGGTTGCACCGACTCGAACGCCGACAACTTTGACCTCGGAGCAAACGAGGACGATGGGTCGTGCATCTACCTCGGTTGTACCGCAATCGAAGCAGACAACTACAGCCCCTCCGCGACGCAGGATGACGGCTCGTGCGTCTTCACGGGTTGCATGGACACCGAGGCGGACAACTACTGGAGCCTCGCCAATGCGGGCGACCAAGCGGCTCTTTGCGAATACCTCGGTTGCACCCTCGAGGATGCCGACAACTTTGATCCCACGGCGAACGTCAACGACGGCTCATGCGTCTTGGGCGGTTGCTTGTACCTCGATGCGGCCAACTACAACGCCGACGCAACGTACGACGACGGTTCCTGCATCTTCCAAACGGTGGGCTGCACGGATCCCCAAGCGTGGAACTTCATGGAGACCGCGTTGGAAGACAACGGCACGTGCTTGTACGGCGGTTGCACCTATGACATCGCCTTCAACTTCGATCCCGATGCCACGGTGGATGACGGCACGTGCGAGTGGTTGGGCTGCACGGATACGGAAGCCGTGAACTTCGACGCGGATGCCTCGCACGACGATGGCTCTTGCGAAGTGGTCGGCTGCATGGACGAAGAAGGCATCAACTACAACGCTGATGCGACGTTCTCCGGCTACTGCGAGTACCCAGATGTTTGCCCAGGCGACATCAACGGCGACGCTTCGGTGGATGTGCAGGACTTGTTGACGTTCTTCCAGTACTACGGAACGAACTGCGAGTGAGGCCTCCTGGGACCGCAGCAAAGGTCCCCTCTTCATAAAGAACCGCCCTCCGAGTTTCGGGGGGCGGTTTTTCGTTGGTAGCCGCAGGCCGGGCCGTATCTTGAGCGCATGAAGTGGACGAAGTTGACGCTGGCTGCGGGTTTGGCTTGCAGCACCCTGGTCTCAGGCCAAAACGTGAAGCAAACCCCCTACAGCATCCCCGCCGATGCCCCCGCCTGGGTCCGGATGATGTACAGCGACACGGTTCCGGTCACCGCCGTGGAAGCCGCTTTCAACGCCCACTACGCTCACCACCCCTTCGTCAAGACGGCCCACACGCAGTACTTCAAGCGGTGGCGCCGGGCTTCCCAGCAGGTGGTCGATCGCCGCGACCGCGCCTTCACCGAGGCCTACGACGCCGCCCAGGAGCATCGCATCGATGGCGCCTGGACCGAGCTCGGCCCGTGGCACTACGACCCCGAGGTCGCCATGTACTTCGAAGTCCAAAGCCCCGGCGCCTGCCACGTCTACACGGTCGAGCAGTCCGCCTCCAACTTTGAAGTCGTTTGGGCGGGCACCGCCACGGCGGGCGCTTGGAAGAGCGAGGACCACGGCGCCCACTGGTCCCTGATGACCCGCTCCCTCCCCGTGAACAGCATCTACAGCGTGGCCATCGACCCCACCGACCCCGACCGGGTCTGGATCGGCGAAGGCGATGGGCGGCTCTGGCGCACCGAGGACGGCGGCCTGACCTGGACGCCCCTCGGTTCCACCCCCTTCCAAAACACGGACCGCTGGTTCCGCGAGCTCTACCTCGACCCGTCCGGCCGCCTGTGGTGCGCCACCAACAACGGCCTCTGGTACTCCGATGACAACGGCGAAACCGTCCTCCTTGCCCTTGCGGGAGAGTACATGGAAATCGTGGCGCACCCCACCGATCCCTCCATCCTCTACACGCTCCGCCGGGACGGCGACTTCACCACGTTCCTCCGCAGCACCGACGGCGGCGCCACCTTCAACGCGGCAGGGGAGGGCCTCCCGGTGGCCACGACCGACCACGCCCAACGCCGCTCCGAGCTCGCCGTCACCCCGGCCGACCCCGACCGCGTGGTCATCCTCGGCGCCGGCTCCACCCCCGAAGGCGGCGGCCTCTACGGCTACTACACCAGCACCGACGCCGGCCTCACCTTCGAGGCCGCCTGCTGCGGCGACGCCCCCGGCGGCCCCTTCGCCGCCGACACCAACCCCAACCTGCTCGGATGGAGCGAAGACGGCTCGGGCGAGGGCGGCCAGTTCTACTACGACCTGGCACTCGACGTCAGTCCCACCGACCCGGACCGCCAATTCGCGGCCGGCATCAATGTTTGGCGCACCCTCACCGGCGGCACTTCCTGGTCCCTCAACGCCCACTGGGTCACCTGGGCCGGTGAATTCACCCACGACCGGTACACCCACGCCGACGTCCACGACGTGGCCTTCTTCACCCGGCCAGACGGCACGGTGGACCTCTGGGTGGCCTCCGACGGCGGCCTCCACCACTCGGCGGACCAAGGCGACCACTTCGAACCCCGCATGTACGGCATCCACGGCACGGACTTTTGGGGATGGCAAGCCGGCTGGCGCGCGTCCGAGGTGATGGTCGGCGGCACCTACCACAACGGCACCCTCATCCGCAACGGCGACCTGTACCACTACGGAGCGGACAGCGACACGTCAGGCGGCTGGCTCGCAGAACTCGCCGGCGACAACTACCGCGGCTTCGTCCACCCGGCCGACGGCACCCGCGGCTACCACGATGGCGGCGCCTTCGCTTACAGCGACGACCGCTTCACCCGCATCAGCTCCCGCCCGTTCGACGGGTCGAAGAAGCCCAACACCGGCTACGGCTACGGCGATTACGGCAACCTCGAGTGGGATCCGCGGTGCGCGGAGTGCTTCTACTCGCCGGTCGGTTCGGAGTTGTGGAAGACGGAAGATGGGGGCGCGGGCTGGACGCTGGTTCACGATTTTGGCGGGGACAAAATCATCTCCGTCCAAGTCGCTCCGCGCCACCCCGAGCACATCTACGTCAGCCACAAAAACAACGGCTCGAACTGGCGGATGCACCACTCGGCCGACGGCGGCGCAACGTGGGAGAACATTTCGCTGAACACGATCGAAAGCGGTGGGAACGCAAACAAGCCGATTTACATGGAGGTGGACGGCGTGGATCCCTTGCGGGTTTGGGCCATCCTCATCGGCAACCAAGCGGGCCACAAGGTGTTCGAGTCGTTCAACGGCGGGGTGGACTGGACGGATCGGACCACTGCAGCCCTCGATGGCGAGCGGGTCGTGTCCATTGCCCACCAACGCGGCGTGCCCGGCGCGCTGTACATCGGCACGACGCGCACCGTGTACTACACCGACGACAGCTTGGACGATTGGGTGCTGTACGCGACCGATTTGCCTGCCTCTACCGCGGCGGTGTTCTTGCAGCCGAATTACTGCGGGGGCACCATCCGCGCGGCGGGCAACCGCAGCGTGCACGAGGCGCCATTCTACACGCCTTCCGCTGTGCAAGCGGGGTTCATGGCTTCACGGTTGGAGGTGAACCTCGCGAGTCCGTGCGACCTGGAGCCCGTGCGGTTCGCTGACGTTTCGGTGGCGCCGTGCACGGGCACGACGTACGCTTGGTCCTTCCCCGGCGGCCTGCCGGCCACGGCGGACACCCCTGAAGTGGAGGTGCTGTACGAGGCGCTGGGCAGCTACGACGTGTCGCTGACCGTGACGGATTCGGCGGGGAACAGCAACACGTGGACGTGGCCGAGCATGATCGACGTGGTGGATGCGCCGGTCGTGCAGGGCAGCCTCGAGGAGGACTTCGATGGCGCGCAGTTCCCGCCGGAGCATTGGCGGATGGACGTGCCGGGCCACGCATGGGAGCACGCGTACGACCTGAACGACGCGACGAACGGAGTCGCCCAGTTCCCGAATTACTGGGTGGACACGCAAGGGGCGGAGGACCTGTTGATCACGCCGGGCTTCAACCCCACGGGCATGGAGGTGGTGCGCTTCGACGTGGCCCACCGCCAGTACGCCTCGTACGTGGACGGGTTGGAGGTGTGGGCGAAGCCGGCGGGAGCGACGAGCTGGTTGCCGCTGTGGTCGGCGTATGGCGCGGACTTGTCGGTGCCGGATTGCTACACGTGGTTTTGGTACGACACGGGCGGGGAGACGGTGTGGGCGACGGTGGAGGTGCCGTTGCCGGAGGGCCTGACGGGCGGCGGCGTGAGCTGCCTCGAGGTGGCTTTCGTGAACGTGGGCGGCTATGGGAACCACACTTGGTTGGACAACGTGTTCGTGGGGCCGCTGGTGCCGGATGCGGTGGAGGAGGTGGATCGTCCGGAGGTGGGGCTCGCGCCAAACCCCGCCACCACCGAGGTCCTCTGCTTCATCCCCGAACCCCTGCTCGGCGCCGCCTACACGCTCCGGGACCTCACGGGCCGTGCCGTCCGCACCGGCCGCTGGGCTTCCGAGCGCACGCCGCTCGCCCTTGACGGCCTTTCGTCCGGGCTTTACGTCCTGACCACGGAAGGCGGCAGCACCCAACGCCTCGTGATCCGATGAAGGTAACGGGCGTCCCC
>JALQTD010000097.1 GCA_023264155.1 Flavobacteriales bacterium
TGGCCCGCCTTCGAGCAGGGCATCGCCTTCCAAGACGTCGCCTTCGGATACGCCGAGCGCCCGGTCGTGCAGGGCATCCGCTTCGAGGTGCGCAAAGGCCAAACCGTGGCCCTCGTCGGCCCCTCCGGCTCCGGCAAAACCACCCTGGCCTCCCTGCTCGCCCGCTTCCACGACGTCGATGCCGGCGCGATCACGGTCGACGGCCACGACCTGCGCGCGATCAGCGTCGCCGACCTCCGCGGCCAAATGGGCATCGTCACCCAAGACGCCGTCCTGTTCAACGACAGCGTGGCCGCGAACATCGCCCTCGGTTCGGGCGCCCCCGACATGGCGCGGTTGCACGAGGTCGCGCGGGCGGCCAACGCCCTGGAATTCATCGAGGCCCTGCCCGACGGCTTTGCCACGCCCATCGGCGACGGGGGCGGACGGCTCAGCGGCGGCCAGCGCCAGCGGCTTTCCATCGCCCGGGCGCTCTACAAAGACCCGCCCATCCTCCTGCTCGACGAGGCGACCTCGGCGCTCGACACCGAGTCGGAACAGCTGGTGCAGCAGGCCATCGACCGGCTCATGGCCAACCGCACGGTGCTGGTCATCGCGCACCGCCTGAGCACGGTCCGCCACGCCGACCGCATCCTGGTCCTCGACGCGGGACGGATCACGGAGTCGGGGACGCACGACGAGCTGATGGCGGTAGGCGGGATGTACCGGCGGCTGGTGGAGATGCAGGATTTGGCCTAAATCGGCGGCAGGCGTGTGACCCCGGTTCCGCAAAGCAAACGGCGGATGCCCTACTTTCGCGGCATGGCGAAACAACGCAACCTGCTCGGCGGCATCCTCGGCCTCAAATGCCCGCAATGCCGCGAAGGCAACCTGTTCCAGTTCCCGAACGCTTACCGGCTGTCGACGACTTCGAAGATGAACAAGGCGTGTCCCGTCTGCGGCGAGGACTTTGAGCGCGAGCCCGGCTTTTATTTCGGTGCGGCCTACGTTTCGTACGCGCTGACCGTGGCCCTGTGGGTGGCCGTGCTGGTCGCGCTCTACACCTTTGACGCGCTCGGCTGGATCGAATTTTCGTTCTTCACGCACGTCACGCTTTTTTTGACGACCGGCATCACGACGCTGATCCTACTGCTGCCGCCGGTGTACCGGTTGAGCCGATCGATTTGGATCTACTTGCTGACCAAACGCAAGCCCGAAGGCGAATAACCGCTTCCGCACAAACGCATAAACGTCAAAAGGGGGCCTCCGTTGAGGCCCCCTTTCTCACCAAATCGCCTGATTTCTGTAATTCTCCTAAGAGAATGGCAAAACCAAAACCACCCCCCTTTACGGGACCACCTCCTGCGAAGTTGCAGTTTGCCTGAAAAAAAATCGTTGCCTGACTTTAAATGACTGATTGTCAGCTCGCTGACGGGGTCATTTTTTTTTGTTCATCACCTCCGTTTGCACCCGAATGCTCTCGGTATGCACCTGCTCGAGGAGGTTGCTCATGAATTCCGCACCGAGCCGCTGGTCTTGTCCCCACGTGCTGCGGCTGGCGTACACCTGCTTCCACCGTTCGAGCTGCAGGATGGTCAGCCCGTGTTCCTTCTTGAACGCGCCGATGTTGCGGGCCAAATCCATCCGCGCCGCCAACAGTTCAATCAGCTGCTCGTCCAACGAATCCATCTGCATCCGCAGGGCGGCCAGGCCATCGATTTGGTCTGCGGAAAGCTGTTCCTCCCGGATGGTCAAGCCGTCCAACAACTCGGTAAAACGCTTCGGCGTGATCTGCTGCTCCGCGTCGCTCAGCGCCTGCTCGGGCGTGGGGTGCACCTCGAGCATCAGCCCCACCATGCCGAGGTCCATGGCCTTCTGCGCCACCGGCTCGAGCAAGTCCCGGCGTCCGCCGATGTGGCTCGGGTCGCACAACACCGGCACATCCGGTTTCTCCGCGCGCAACGCAATCGGTATCTCCCACATCGGAGCGTTGCGGTACTCCTTGTGCGCGTAACCCGTGAACCCGCGGTGGAGGGCAAACACGGGCCCGTGCACCAAGGCCTGCACCCGCTCGATAGCCCCCACCCACAATTTCAGGTCGGCATGCATCGGGTTCTTGACAATGACCGGCACATCCGTGCCCTTCAACGCTTCGGCAATCTCCTGCACGGCAAACGGCGAAACCGTGGTGCGCGCCCCGATCCAAACGGCATCGATTCCGGCTGCAAGGCACGCCTCCACGTGCCGCGCATTCGCCACTTCGGTGCACACCGCGAGTCCGGTGGCCTCGCGGGCCCTCACCAGCCACTGCAGCGCGGGGTCGCCCATGCCTTCGAAGCTCTGCGGCCGCGTGCGGGGCTTCCAAATGCCCGCCCGATAGAGGTGCACCCGGCCCGTTTCCGCGAGCGCCTTCGCCGTGTGCAGAACTTGCTCCTCGCTCTCCGCACTGCACGGCCCGGCAATGACCCACGGCTGGGAGGCCGGGGTGTCGAACATCGAGGCGTGCAGGGGGGAGGCGGTGGTGTTCACAGTGCAAAGATAACCGCTGAATGCAGGCGAAGGTTCGGAAAAGAAAGGGGAAACAAAAAGCCCCGCATGGGGGGCATGCAGGGCTTGGAAGTACCCGGAACTGGACTCGAACCAGCACGCCCGAAGGCACAGCCGCCTGAAGACTGCGCGTCTACCAATTTCGCCACCCGGGTAGGTGATGTAAAAGTGCCCAGGGCGGGACTCGAACCCGCACGCCCTAAACGGACACATGGCCCTCAACCATGCCTGTCTACCAATTTCAGCACCTGGGCGGTGCTCGCTTCGACGATTCGAAGCGAAAAAAGTGACCCCTCTGGGACTCGAACCCAGGACCCTCTCATTAAAAGTGAGATGCTCTAACCAGCTGAGCTAAGAGGTCGGATTTCAAAGAAAAACTGCGCACCCTTGCGCCGTTTGGGGGGGCAAAGATAGACAGAATTCCTTTCAGCCAAATTCCTCTGCAATTTTTTTTCTGCGGGGAGCGAGAAGGTGGTGTGCGACGCGGCTTTTTGGACGCCGATGCAACCTCCGAGCGCGCAATCCTGTCTATCTTTCGCACGATGAAAACGACGACCACCACCTTGCTGGCCGGTGTTGCGCTGATTTGGAGCGCTACCGCTGTGGCCCAGACCAACCGCACCGCGGGTTTTACCGCCGATTTGGAAACGACTTGGGCGGAATGGCAACAGGACGAAAAGCGCATGGCTTTTTGGAAGGAGCACGGCTGGGTTTACGAAGAGACCGTCAAGCAGCTCCAGGACCGGAACGCCCCGTGGTGGCCGGCGGAGACCCAGCCTTGGTCGGATGGTGAGGTGTTGCCTTCTGAACTGCCGGAAGGCGTGGAACCCGATCTCATGAATTACCGGACATGGAACGTACAAGGGGGGACGTTCCACCTCGTGAGCTTGATCCGCCTCGAAACCCTCTTCGCGCGGTCGAGCGCATCCCATTGATTGAGACCCAATTCCGTACTGCTTTGAAATCAACTACAGCTTCGTTCATGGCGCGCTTGACTGCTTGGTCGCTCGGTGCGATTTTGGCCTGCTTTTCTGCCCAAATCCAGGCGCAAGAAACCGCCATCAGCAACACGACCCTCACCACCTGCGGCGGATTCCTCGTCGATACGGGCCTCAGCGCGGGCGACTCGAGCCCCAACGAGGACATCACGATGACCCTGTGTCCGGAAGCGCCGGAGACCATCATCACCCTGTATTTCGCCCTCGCCAACCTCGGCCCGGGCGACGTCCTCGAAATCTATGACGGCCCCGACACCGACTCGCCGCTCCTCGGCTCGTTCGTGGAATACGAGGCCCAGGGCTTCGAAATCTATGCGGGCCCAGCGAACACCGACGGCTGCCTCACCATCCACTTCACTTCGGACGCCACGGGCAACAGCAACTTCGTGGCCGAAATGACCTGCGGGTACCCCTGCGAACGGCCCATTGCCTGGTGCACGACGGGGGAGGATGTGCCGAATTTGGTCTGCCCCGGGGAGGAAATCACGTTCAATGCGACCGGATCTACGGTGGCCGATGGCTTCGAAATTGTGACGTGGGCATGGGACTTCGATGACGGGAACACCGACAACTCCGGCGGCATCGTCACGCACAGCTTTGACAACCCGGGCGCTTACAAAGTGCAGTTGAGCATCGGCGACAACAATTTCGATGAGGACAACCCCGAGGGCTGCTTCAACAACAACCTGATCGACCACCTCATCCTGGTGTCGACGGAGCCCGACTGGACGGGCTCGAGCATCGATGCGACCATTTGCTCGGGCCAACTGTTCCCCCTCGACGGCGTGGTGGATGGGGTGACGTATGACGCGACGCCGGATGCGGATTTTGGCGGTGGCCTCTTCATTCCCGATGACCAAAGCCAGTGCTTCTCTGCCTCGTTGACCTTCAACGGTTTCAATCCGGGCGCGACCATCACCGACGGCGCTTCGGACATCGTGGATTACTTCATCAACTTCGAGCACAGCTACATGGGGGACTTGACCATCACGTTCATTTGTCCGAATGGCCAAAGCATGACCGTGCATGAACAAGGCGGCGGCGGCACGTTCCTCGGCGAGCCGGTGGACGTGGACATGACGCCGGATGTGCAAGGTGTCGGTTATGATTATTTCTGGTCGCCCACCGCAACGAATGGAACGTGGGCAGAAAACGCAGGAGGCACACTGCCTTCAGGTACGTATGAAGCGACGGGGCCGTGGAGCCTCATGGATGGTTGCCCGCTGAACGGGACGTGGGAAGTGGAAATCTGCGACTCGTGGGGGTCGGACAACGGGTACATTTTCGACTGGACCGTCCATTTCGATCCAAGCTTGTACCCCGACCCCATTGTGTTTACCCCGGTCTTCGGCATGGAATGCGACAGCACGTCGTGGTCCGGCCCATCCATCAACGAGACTTCCGACGACTGCAACGAGATTGTCATCCAGCCGAATTTCGTGGGCACCGAAACGTATGTCTATACCGCTACGAACAACTTCGGCTGCACGTACGAATACCCTGTGGACGTCACCGTGGTTCAGGGACCTTCCATCGAGATGAGCGCGGCTTCCGACTACTGCGGGTCGCCCATCGACTTGAGCGGAACGGTGACGAATGTGAATCCGGATTACACGTATTCGTACAGCTGGTCCCCTGCGGGACCGTTGAACACGGCGACCGGTCCCAATGTGACGGTGGAGTCGTTGGACGAGTTGACGAACTTCTTGCTGACGGTTTCCGTGAGCGGCGGTGAATTGGAGAACTGCTCGGGCACGGAGTCCGTTTTTGTGGACGTGATGGAGCCGCCGGTGTCGTTCGATTTGCAGGAGTTGGAGATTTGCTTGGGGGAGACGGCGGCGTTGACGGTGCCGGAACAGCCCCAAGGGTTGGACCAATACCTCTACGAGTGGACGTACTCGTATGAGTGCGACGATCCGCTGACCCCTGAGACCGAAATGTGTTCGGAAGTGGTCAGTGACGCGGCGGCCTACGGGGCGGACGAGTCCGGGGTGTATTCGGTGGTGATCAGCATGCCTGCGCCGTGTGTTTGGACGGCCGAAGGGGCGTATGAGGTGGTGGCTGAGCCGTGTGAGTTGACCATCCCCAATGTGTTTTCGCCCAACAACCTCGGCGATGGCAACGATGCGTTCCGGGTGGACGGATTGGACGGCTATCCCCGCAGCACGGTGCGCATTTACGACCGGTGGGGTTCCTTGGTGTTCTCCCACGACGATTTCGGTAATTCTGCGGGCTGGAGCCCCAAACCCGATGAAGCAAGTGAAGGCACGTACTTCTATGTATTGGGCGTGGCCCGCAACGAATCAACGTTGACGGTAACGAACGAGGAGGGGGAGCTGGTGGACTACGACGGGACCGGGATGAAGTACTTCAACGGCACGTTGACCCTGGTGCGCTGAGATGCAACCGGTTTGGCGGGGAGCGCAGTTCGGTCGGTCGCCGGAGGAGGAGCTCGGGGAGTTGGCAGCGGCCTTGGTCTTCGAACAGCAGGAACAGCAAGAGCGGATGCGCGCATTGCTGCAAGGGGAATCCATCGCCGTTCGGCGGAAGGAGGGGCTGACGTGGTCCCCGGTCGAAATCCAGGGCATGCGCTTTGCAGCCCGTGGAAGGCAAGTGCTGGAAGTGGCGCCTTTGCCGGGTGGCGGCGAGCCGCATGCCTTTCGGGTGGGGTCGCCGGTCGAATTCACCCCGGTCGAAGCGACGGACGCGGAGCCCCTGCGTGGCACGGTGCGCAAGGCCACAGAACGCGCCATCGAAGTGGTGTTCGACCAGGCTCCCTTCGACGCACAGGACCAGCATCGTAGGTGGACCGTGGACGCCTGTCCGGATGAGCGGACGTTTGCAGTCATGGCGGGAGCGCTCAGCCACTGGATCAACGTGGAAGCCCCCGACCGACAAACGCTGCGGAATGTGGTGTTGGGGTTTGAGCCGGTTCCGCCAGTGGATGCTGTGGAAGGCGCTTGGCCTCCCTTGAATGCTCCCCAAAGCGAAGCGGTCCAATCCATGGTCTCGAAGCCCCTGCTGACGCTCATCCAAGGCCCCCCCGGAACGGGCAAGACCACGACCTTGGTTGAGGGCATCCGTGCCTTGGTCGCCGGAGGGGAACAGGTGCTGGCTGCCGCCCCGAGCAACGCGGCCACCGATGTCATCGCGTGGCAATGCTTGCAAGCGGGGCTCAAGACCGTGCGCATCGGCAACCCCGTGCGGGTGGACGATGACGTGGTCGAGAACACCCTGGAGGCCTGGGTGGAACGGGCCGCCGATTTCAAACAGGTCAAGGATTTGCGGCGCCGGGCAGAAGATGCTTGGCGGGAGGCGACCCGCCACCGCCGAAATTTCGATGCCGCCGCTCGGGCTGAAAAAAAGGCCGCCCGCGCAGAAGCGAAAGATCTGCAAGCAGCGGCCTTTGCCTTGGAACAAGCCTTGGAAGAGCGGGTGCTCCGCCAAGCCGATGTGGTCTGCGCCACCTTGACGGGAACGGCGGACAACGACTTGAAGGGATTCCATTTCCCGGTGGTGGTCGTGGATGAGGCGGGCCAAGCGTTGGAGCCGTTGGTATGGGCGGCCTTGATGAAGGCGGATCGGCTTGTTTTGGCAGGCGACCCGCAGCAGTTGCCGCCCACCGTCCATGCGCCGCGGGCCCAGCAGGCCGGACTCGATGTCAGTTTGCTCGAGAAGCGCATGGCCCGCCTTGCATCGGTCCCCGCACCGGGCAATGTGCTGACCGTGCAGTACCGGATGCACGCCGGCATCATGGGGCCGGTGAGTGACTTCTTCTACGGCGGCGAACTTGCAGCGGCGCCCGTGGCGGCGGAAAGGGGGTACCCCGATTTGCCGCCATGGAAATTCATCGACACCGCCGGCTGCGGGTTTGATGAGCGCAAAGAACCGGACGGCGAGAGCACAGAAAACCCGAGCGAGGCGGAATTTGTCATCGATCGCCTCCGCGAGATCCGTGCTGAACACCCGGATGCGAGCATCGGCGTCATCGCACCTTATCGGGCACAGGTTCAACGGCTCAAGGCGGCTTGGCCTGAACCCGATGAAGCCCTTGATATCTCAACCGTCGACTCGTTCCAAGGTCAGGAACGCGACATCATCGTGCTCTCCCTGACCCGCAGCAACCCGGACGGCCAAATCGGTTTCCTCTCCGAACACCGGCGCACGAACGTGGCCATGTCCCGCGCTCGCCGCCACCTCCTCATCGTAGGGGACAGCAGCACGGTCGGAGGTGATCCGTTTTTCAGTTGGCTCGTCGAACGCGCCGAAGCGGATGGCGCCTACAGCAGCGCCTGGGAATTCTTGTAAGGGTTACTCCGCTTCTTCGACGGGCTCAGGCGCGTCGAGGTCCTCGGTGTACTCAGAGACCGCAGCCGGCTCGGGCGCCCCGAATCCAGCTGGTCCCGCATTGCTTCCC
>JALQTD010000098.1 GCA_023264155.1 Flavobacteriales bacterium
TGTCGTCGGGATTCAGGTCCATGATTTGGTCCACTTCATCCACGAGCCCCTGGTAGCTCAAGGTGGCGAGCATCTCGGAAATCTCCTTGCCATACACGGCTTCCATGATGCGCTGCTCGAAGTAAACGGTGAAGCCCTCGTTCAGCCAGAAATCGTCCCACGTGGCGTTGGTGACCAAATTCCCACTCCAGCTGTGGGCAAGCTCATGCGCCACGAGCGACACCAGGCTGCGGTCGCCCGCAATGATGGTGGGGGTGGCAAAGGTCAAACGCGGATTCTCCATGCCGCCGAACGGGAAGGCAGGAGGGAGGACGAGCAAGTCGTAGCGCTCCCACGCGTAAGGGCCGTAGAGCCCTTCGGCTGCGACGAGCAGATCTTCCATCTCGGCGAACTCGTAAGCTGCGGCTTCGATGAGCTCGGGGGTGGCATAGACGCCGGTGTGGGCCCCGATTTCACGGAACTCGACCTTACCGACCGCCAAGGCGAGCAGGTAGGAAGGGATGGGCTGGGCCATTTCAAAATGGTAGTGGCCATCGGCTGCCACTTCGGTGGGGTTCACGGCACTCATCAAGGCCATCAAGTCTTCACGCACATGGACGTCCGCCGAGTAGGTGAAGCGGATGCCGGGGCTGTCTTGGCATGGCACCCAGGTGCGCGCGAGGATGGCTTGGCTTTGGGTGAAGACGAACGGATCGGCGCCATCGACCCACAGCAGCGCTCCCGCATCGGCTGACGTGCGGTAGGTGATGGCCACCTGTTGGGTGTTGGGGGTGACCGGAATGGACAGCGATTGCCCAAGGAAGGGCTGTTCGGCTCCGAGCGCAAATTCAACGGCGGCGCCATCCACTGTCACCTTGTTGATTTCCAGGTCCTTGATGTCAAACAAGATGCGGCTGGCATCGGCCGCGCACGTCACGTCGTACGTGGCAACGCCTTGGATGGTGTGGCCGTCGAAGTCGACCGAAGCGTCCCAGTGCAGGTGGGTGACGTGGGCTTCTTCGGGCTTGCTGAAGCTGTGGAAATCGGTTGCGCGTTTCATGTCGAGGATGGCTTGCTGTTTAGCTGTGGGGGAGGACGCTGGGGGTTCCGAGCATCCGAAGGCCGCTGTGAGCGCGATGGCGCCAGCGATGAAGGTGTTGCGGTACATGCCGTTGATTGATTTTGTAGGCCAAATTACGTCACGCGGTCCACCACCCGTGCAATCCCCGTGACCAGCAAGGTGCCAGCCGCCGTCTTCAGCACGAGTCCCGGGACCAAAGGGGAGACGGCATCCCACAAGGGCGTCTCCATCGGGACGATGTTGCGTTGCCAGGCCATTCCGAAGCCGAGGATCAGGATTTGGCCAGCAAAGAACAGGACCCCGCTGCGCAGGAACCGGAAGCGCTCGCCGGCCGTCGGAGCCCACCAACCCACCAGCAGCGCCGCCATCGGAAAGGCGAGCAAATACCCGCCGGTCGTCCCGGTGAACCGCTCCCAACCGCTCGTGAAATGCGCAAATACCGGGGCGCCCAGGCCGCCGGCGAGCAAGTACAGCACGGCACCCGCTGCACCCACTTCCCATCCGAATAGAACGGCGGGCAGCAAGATGAGCAGGGTTTGGGGCGTGACCGGCACTTCACCCGGCACAGCAATCGCCACAGGGCCCATCAGCCCCGCCGAAACCGCGCACAACAGCACGGTGATCCCGGCCACCCAGCGCGGCTGGTCCATCAACCACTTCCGGTACATCAGTTCTTTTTGCGGCGTTGCTTCCGCTCCTTCTTGGTGCTCTTCTCCGGTTCCGGGAACGGGTAGTGGTCGTTGGCGTCATCCACGTCGGCGACGTATCCGTCGGGGTCCAAATCCACCGCCACCGCTTCACCCGGCACAACCAGCGTGTACTCCGGGTTCACCCACGGCCAGTCGGACTCCAACGCAGCACCTTCTGGGACAATCGCCCCGCGCATCATGCGCAAGGGAATGAAATGGCGGGACGTGCTGCCATCGGAGTAGGTGACGGCGACCGTGGTGGGCATGGGCATGCCCCCGATTTTTTGGAGTCGGATGGCGGTTTGGCCTGCAGCAGCATCGAAATCCACCCCGGAAATGCCGTAGTCCACAACGTGCGTCGAGTACACGAAATACTGGATGTACCAGTCCAATTCAAGCCCCGAAGCCCGCTCCATGCACCGCATGAAATCAATCGGCCCCGGATGCTTGAAGGCGTAGCGCGCGAAGTAGTCCTTCAACCCCGTTCGCAAGGCGTCTTCACCGATGATGGCCCGCAACTGGGCCAACAGCACTTCCCCCTTCGCGTAGGCGGCGATGCCGTAACCCCGGTTGGTCGTGTAGTGATCGGCGTGCGTAGCAAGCGGTTCTTCCGCACCACTCGTCGCTTGCCGCATGTATCCGGCGTAGGCGTAGCGGTGCGGGTCATCCGATTCGGGGCTTTCGAAGAGGTGCTGCATGCACAAGGAGGCCGCATATGAGGTCATGCCTTCATCCATGAACTCGTACAGGCTTTCGTTGGTGGCGAGCAGCGCCTGGAACCACGAGTGCGCCATTTCGTGCACCGTCACCCCGACCAAGCTGCGCAAGGTGCGCTTGCCCGTGATGAGGGTCGCCATCGGGTACTCCATGCCGCCATCGCCTCCTTGGATGATGGAGTATTGGGGATAGGGGTAGGGGCCGATCAAGTCATTGAAGAACGCCATGGCCCGTGCCGCGTAGTCGGGCAATTGCTCCCATGACGCGTCGAATTCGGGGTCCGCTTGGTGGTAGCAGTGGATGGCCGTTTCACCGAGCTGGGTGGAAGCGATGACGTAGTCGGGATCCGCCGCCCAAGCGAAATCCAAGACGTTTTCCGCTTCGAAGCGCCACGTGCCGTCGTTCGCAGGAGCAGCCAGTTCGCCGGTGCCTCCGATGACATAGCCCTCAGGGGCATGGATGGTCACGTCGTAGTCGCCGAAGATGCCGTGGAATTCCCGGCCGATGTATTCGTCCGTGTGCCAGCCCCAGTGGTCGTACTCGCAGAGTTTGGGGTACCACTGGGTCATGGAGTATTCAACGCCTTCGGAGTTCATCCAACCGCTGCGGCGGATTTGTTTCGGCACCACGGCGGTCCAGTCCAGCGCGAGCGTGACTTGCTCACCCGGCCCGATGGCCTCGGTCAACTCAGCCGTTAGCAACGTGCCATCGTGTTCGACCGCGACCGGCGTGCCATTGACGCGCAAGGACTGCACGGTGCTTTCGCCCCATTCGTCCTCGGGAAGTTCCGCAATGCGGCTCCCCACCCGCGGATCGGGATCGGCGATGGTCCGGCTCCGCACATCCATCATGCTGCCCGGGCGGAACGCGTTGAAAAACAGGTGAAAATGCAGCTTGTCCAAGGCGTCCGGACTGTGGTTCGTGAAGGCGATGGTCGTGTGCCCTTCCAGCCCATGCCGCGCGGTGTCGAGCACCACATCCATGACGTAATCCGCTTCTTGTTGCCAGCCTGGGAATTGGGCAAAGGCGTTGGTCGCTTGCAAGGCCAAACCCCACAACGCCAGGGGCAAAGCCATCCTCCATTCAGATTTCATGGCGCGCAAGATACCTCAAAGCCCGGGAACGCAGCACTCCGCCTCGCTCACCGCATACACCACCACCCGCTCAGCCCGGTTGACGGGGTTCAGCCAAGCGAGCAAGCGATCGAACCGCCCCGGCGCCACGTTCGCCACGAACTTCATTCCTGGAAAGGCCTCCTTATACGCCTGCACCGCCTCGCCCAAATGGGCATCGCCGTAGAACAGCAGGTAGTTCGGGAACGGCCGCTCATCCGCGAGCTTGCACAAGGTCCGCCGCTCGCCGGCCGGATCGCTCTGCGGGTTGAAGTGATAAAACGGCACCCAGGCCCCCGCATAAAAGCGCGGCGCCATCGTGCCCCCGTCCACCTCCACCACCACGAAGTTCTTCAAGTCGCCCCGTTCGTAGAGGACATTCATGGCCTCGACGCGGCTTTGTTTGGCGTACACCAACCCCAGCCCCACCGCGAGCACCAGATTGAATCCGACACTCCAGAGAATGAGCCCGCGCTCCAGGCGGCGATGGCGTTCCCACCAGGCACTGCCCCTCCGAAACGCCAGCCAGCCCGCCGATCCCACGGTAGCCAAAAACGGCATCACGGGCAGGATGAACCGCTCTTGCTTGTTGCTGTAAGCGCTGTGGAAAAGGAAGAAGGCCAAAGCGCCCCACAGCACCCACCGGCCATGCCGCTCCCACGAGAAGCGCGTCGTTCCAAACACGAGTGCAAACGCCACGGGCGGAGTCGCCAACCCCAGCACCGTCCAGAGGTATTGGTGCCAGGGGCCCTGCGGGTAATTCATGGCATGGGTGGTGTTGTAGCCGAAGTAGGCGCGCAATTGAACAAACGGTTCGCCCCAAATAAATACATCCTGGATTTGGGTCAAAGAGAACACGGCTAATGAAAACATCCCGAGGATAATAGGGTGTTTCAGTTGCGATACATCCCAAGTGCTGAAACCGCCTTCCTTGCGCACCGGCAAGGCGAGCGCCAGCGCCCATCCCACCCCGAACAGCCCGCATTGGTAACGCAGTCCGGTCGCCACGCCGAGCCCCAATCCCGCCCACATCAGCCGCCGGAAATCCCAATCCGCACGTTCGACCTCAACCAACTTCCACACGGCGAAAAGCAGGGGAGGAATGCACACCATTTCCACCAATTGGTGCACGCTCAACAGCGGCATCCACGCCCACGCAGCCATCATGCCCCCGGACCACCACGCCACGCGCTCTCCTGCGAGGCGCTCCGCGATCCGGTAAGTGAAATAGACCACGAGCAAGCTCCACAGACCATGCAGGAGCCGAAGGGCCAAGGCCAAATCCATCGGCCGTTCCACCCCCAACGCTTTCAGTGCCGACAGCACCACAAATTGCGTGCCCACGTAAAAGAAGTTCGCAGGATGTGGCTGCGGATCCAGCCCCCGCTCCGCTTGGCTCCACGGTAGCCACAGGTTGTAATCCGCTCCATCTGTCCACGAAGCTGCCGCCTCCACCACCAAAAAGTGGTCGTCGTGCATGAGGTAGCCCGGTGACCCGAACGCCGCGAGGAGCCGCAACGCCCCAGCGAGCAGCATCAACTGCATCAAGGGTGAGCCGAGCCCCTTCATGTCATTTCATCGCTAACCTACGTTGGAGCGCAATCATCTCCAGGCATGCCACGGCGCACTCAATGCCTTTGTTCCCGTGAACGCCTCCGCTCCGAGCGATGCTTTGCTCCCGGTTCTCATCGGTCAAGACGCAAAACATGACGGGCTTCATCGCATCGAGAGCCACCCGTTGAATGCCATCTGCGGCGCCCGCACAGACGTAGTCGAAGTGAGCGGTCTCCCCGCGGATAACGTTCCCGATGCACACCACGCCGTCCAATTCAGGCCGAGCTGCCAGCAAGGACGCCGCGCCCAACGGCAATTCGAACGCGCCGGGGACTTCCACCACATCCACGTCCTGCACCCCCGCCGCCTCCATCACCTCCAAGGCGCCGTCGCGAAGGGCGTAGGTGATGTCCCCGTTCCAGCGCGAAACAACAATGCCCACCTTGAATTGGTGGGCACTGTCCGGGAGGTTCCCGAGTTCAAAAGCGCTGAGGTCTTTGCCTGCTGTCGCCATGTGTCGTCGTTCGGTTTAGCCGGCAATCGATGCGTGCAGCACCTGCGCCATGCTGAATTGCTGGCTCTCCGGGTAATCGCTCACCACTTCCTCGAGGAGGGAAGCCGCTTCGCTCGTATTGCCGAGTTCCATGTGGGCAATCGCCGCTTTGTAGAGGAACATCGGGGCCAAAACCTGTTCGGCACTGCTCGACGCTCCTGCCGACGCTGCGGCCTTGAAGGCCCGAGCCGCTGCTTCGTAATCCCCCAGTTCCACCTGGCAATCACCGATGCCGCCTTGGGCGAGAACGGAAACCACGCCGTCTCCGATGCTCACGGCCTCTTCAAAACGGGCCATCGCTTCGGCGTACTCACCGAGGTCGCGGTGGTAGATGCCCAGTTCGTAGTTCGCGCGATCGCCGGCCGCTTGTCCGCTGAACTTGTCTGCAATGCCATCGAGGCCCATGGAGATTCCGTCACCGTATGCAGCGAGGTTCAAGGAGTCCTGAGCGAAGTAGGATTCGGCTCGCCAGGCTTCGGTTTCTGCCGCTTCAATGGCGGGGCGCACGACGAAGCTTTGGTAGGCCAAAACCCCCAACACCACCACGACCACGCCGCCGATGCCATAGGTCAACGGCTTTTG
The DNA here is from genome assembly GCA_023264155.1 of Flavobacteriales bacterium. GTDB lineage: Bacteria > Bacteroidota > Bacteroidia > Flavobacteriales_D > Sanyastnellaceae > JALQTD01. The sequence goes on from JALQTD010000098.1 coordinate 6,268, forward strand.
GTTGCGGTCGATGAATTGCTCGGTCTTTGAATAGACTTCCTGAACGTCTACCAAGAGATCGTCGTCGATGGGATTGTTGTTCGCCATAATAGAGGTACTGTGTTCGTTCTAATCACCCTTTGAACGGAAAAACTTCGAAAAGGTTCCGTTGAGTTGGCGGCAAAATTAAGGAAATTCGCGGTATGCAACTCACCGAACTGCAATTGCTGCATTTTAAGAACTGGACGGAAGTGGATTTGGCCTTCGGTCCGGGGGTCAATTGCCTGCTCGGTGACAACGGGAGCGGGAAGACCAATGTGCTCGACGCGGTGCATTACCTGTGTTTGACCAAGAGTTATTTCAATCCCATCGATCATTACAACATCGCCCACGGCGAGGAGCACATGCTCGTCAGCGGGACCTTCGATCGGCATGGCGAAACCGAGGTCGTGGCCTGCGGGGTGCAACGTGGCGTTAAGAAGACCATGCGCAGGAACGACAAGGCGTACGACCGGCTGGCCGATCACATCGGACGATTTCCAGCGGTGATGATCGCGCCGGACGATGCCGCCATCATCCACGAGGGCAGCGAGGCACGGCGGAAATGGTTGGATTCGGTCATTTCCCAATCGGATCGGCCGTATTTGCAGCAGCTCCTGGCGTACAACAAGGCGCTAACCCAACGGAACAACCTGCTCCGCTATTTTGCCGAAAACCGGACGTGGGACGCGGCGATGCTCGAGCCGTGGACGGAGAAACTCATTCCTCCGGCGCTTGACATCCATGCTCGGCGCGCGCAGTTTGTGGCCGATTTTAATCCGTTGTTCGAGGAGGTGTATGCGGCGCTATCGGGTGGGCGCGAGCGGGCCCAAGTGGTGTACCGTTCGCACGTGCCGCAGGAGGAGGCCGATGTGCGGGCGATGTGGGCCGATGCGGAGGGGGATGACCGCCGGCTGCGGCGGACCACCGTGGGGACCCACAAGGACGATTTGGTGTTCGAATTGGACGGTCATCCGCTCAAGCGCATGGGGTCGCAGGGCCAGCAGAAGTCTTTCCTGATTGCCCTGCGTTTGGCCCAGCTCGCTTCGATGGAGTCGGCCACGGGCGTCAAGCCGATTTTGTTGCTCGATGACATTTTTGACAAAATCGATGAACGGCGTGTGGCGGCGTTGATGGATTTGGTGACGCGCAAGGAGGTGGGCCAAGTGTTCATCACCGATACGAGCCTCGGCCGGATTCCGAGCCTGTTCCGCCAGGCGGGAGCCGATGTGCGGGTGTTCCAAATCGCAGCCGGCACCGCCCAGCCCATTCCCGCTGCAAAAAACGCGTAACTTCCCCCCATGGCCCGGCACATACGCAAAGAGAACGCCACTTCGCTCGGAGACGCCATCCAGGCTTACGTCCGCGTGCACAACCTCCAGGGAAAGCTCGACGAGGTGGACGTGATCAAAGCGTGGGAAGCCACGGGCGGGCCTGCTGTGGAGCGCATCACCCGGTCCATGCACCTCGGGCGGGAAGGCAAGTTGTTCGTGACCCTCGACAGCGGGCCGTTCAAGGAAAATTTGTCCTTGCGGAAGTCGGAAATTGTCACCCAACTGAACGCTTATGTAGGCAGACGGGTCGTCCGTGAACTGATCATCCGGTAAAGGCGGTT
>JALQTD010000099.1 GCA_023264155.1 Flavobacteriales bacterium
AAGTTGTTGACGAGCTGGTGTTGCACGACGCCTGCCTTGTCGATGAGGAACAACCCGCGGTACGCCACCAAGTCATTGGATGCGTGCAAGTTGCCTTCCTCGTCGTAGTCGTATTCGCCGGTCAACACGTCGTAGTTCGTAGCGATGGTTTTGTTCGCGTCTGCGACGAGCGGGTAGTTCACGCCTTCAATGCCGCCTTGGTCCTTCGGGATGTTCAAGTAGGCAAAGTGCGATTCAGCCGTGTCCGTAGAGCAAGCCACCACCACCGTGTCGCGTTGCTCGAAGTCCGCCAAACGCTCGTTGAAGGCGTGCAATTCCGTCGGGCAAACGAACGTGAAATCCTTCGGGTAGAAGAACAGCACGACGTACTTTTTGCCGAGGTATTGGTCGAGTGAGAAGTTGTCCACGATGTCGCCATCGACAACAGCGGGAGAGGAGAAGTGGGGTGCCTTGCGGCCGACAAGTACTGCCATGATCCGGGTTTTGGGTTGGTTGCAAATTCAGATTTACGCCGCAAAGATACTCCGCTTAACATGCCCACAAAGGGAGGGGCGTATCTTCGCGCCGTGGGCAAAACAGAAACGGCAAAGGAAAGGTTCATCAACCGCGAGTTGAGTTGGTTAGCCTTCAATCACCGGGTGCTGCAGGAGGCGTCTTCGAAGGACGTTCCCCTCATCGAGCGTGTCCGGTTCTTGGGGATTTTCTCGAACAATTTGGACGAGTTTTTCCGCGTGCGGGTCGCCAACTTGATCCGCGCATCGCTGATTGGCAAGAAGACGACGACGACCTTGGGCTTCGATGTGAACGAGACCTTGAACGAGGTGGGGCAGAAGGTGGTGGAGCTGCAGGCGGAGTACAACCGGGTGTTTGCGCAGTTGGAGCGCGCCCTGAAGCGGGAGGGCATTCACTTCGTGCATGAAGGCCAAATCAACCACGAGCAAGCCGAGTTCATCTCCGACTATTTCTCATCCAAAGTCCGCCCCGCCCTCGTGCCCGTGATGCTCGGCGGGGGAACGAAATTCCCCGACCTCAAGGACGGCACGCTCTACCTCGCGGTGGGCCTCGAGGTGCCGGAGGAAGGCGTCCGCTACGCCGTGATCGAAGTGCCCTCCCACCTGCCGCGCTTCCTGGTCCTGCCCGCGACGGAAAAGGGCGAGCACGTCATGTTCATCGAGGACGTCATCCGGCTCCAGCTGCGGCGCATCTTCGCCTTGTTCGAGCCGCAGCACGTGTTCGCCCACGCGATCAAGGTGACGCGCGATGCCGAAATCGACATGGACGACGACCTCAGCCGGTCGTTGATGGAAAAGATGTCCCGCGGGATCGCCCGACGGAAGAAGGGGCATTACGTGCGGTTCTTGTACGACGCGGACATGCCGGAGGAGATGCTGGGCTTCGTCAAGCGCCGCCTCAAGTTGGGCGACACGGAGAACGTCATTGCAGGGAGCCGCTACCACAACCGGAAGGACCTCATGGGCTTCCCGGATTTTGGGCGGAAGGACTTGGTGTTTCCGGAGCAGAAGCCGGTTGCGCATCCGTTTTTGGCCCACAAAACCAGCCTGCTGGACCAAATCCAAAAGCGCGACATCCTCCTCCATTACCCCTTCCAGAAATTCAGCTACGTCGTGGACGTGTTGCGCGAGGCGGCCATCGATCCCACCGTCGAAAGCATCCGCATCAACCTGTATCGCGTAGCTCATAACTCACAGGTAATCAATACTTTGGTGAACGCTGCACGCAACGGCAAGGAGGTGCAAGTGGTGATGGAACTCGCGGCGCGGTTCGATGAACGGCACAACATCAAGGTGTCGAACGTGTTGCAGGAGGCAGGTGCTTCGGTGGAGTTCGGCGTGAGCGGCCTGAAGGTGCATTCGAAGGTGTTCCTCGTGACCCGGAAGCGCGGCAAGCGCCGGGAACTGTTCGCCCACATCGGCACCGGCAATTTCCACGAAAAAACCGCGGGCATTTACGGCGACGTGTCGCTGCTGACCGCCGACCCGGGCATCACGGCCGAGGTGGAACGCCTGTTCAGCTTCTTCAGCAACAACTACGAGCGCCCGGTGTTCCGCCATTTGATTGTGAGTCCGTACGGCACGCGCCGGCGATTCTCGCGCTTGATCGATCGCGAGATGACCTTGGCGTTGATGGGCAGGGAAGGGCGCATTACGCTCAAACTCAACAACCTCGTCGATGCCGAGATGATTGAGAAGCTGTACGATGCGAGCCGAGCCGGCGTGAAGGTCACCTTGCTCATCCGCGGCATCTGCTCGTTGGTGCCGGGGGTGCCGGGCATGAGCGAGAACATCGAAGTGCGCAGCCTTGTCGGGCGGTATTTGGAACATGTGCGGTTGCTGGTGTTCGGCAACGATGGCCAGCCGGAGATGTACATCTCGTCGGCTGATTGGATGACCCGGAATTTGGACCGTCGCGTGGAAGTGAGCGTGCCCATCCGCGATCCGCTCCTGCAGTCCGAGCTGACGCAATACCTCGAGATGCAGCTGCGCGACACGGTGAAGGCCCGCGTGGTGGATGCGACGATGGCGAATGCGTATGTCAAGGCGCGGAAGGGCAAGAAGCCGCTGAATGCGCAGGAGGCCGCCTACGCTTGGTATGCCGAGCGCGCGGACCAAATCCCGTAACTTTCCCTCCATGAAATTCGGAGCGATTGACATTGGGTCCAACGCGGTGCGGTTGTTGGTGGAGGAAGTCCGTCGCACCCCGTCCGGACGCTTGCACGTGGAGAAAGTCAGCTTCACGCGCGTGCCCCTCCGCCTCGGCGATGACGTGTTCGAAACCGGAACCATCGGACCGGCGAAGTCCGAAGCGCTGGTGAAAACCATGAAGGCGTTTTGGTACCTGATGGATGTGCACGGCGTGGAGAACTACCGGGCGTGCGCGACGAGCGCCATGCGGGAAGCGGAGAACGGCAAGGAGCTGCGGAGTTGGGTGAAGCGCAAGGCCAACATCGACATCGAGATCATCGACGGCAAGCACGAGGCCGACCTCATCTTCGGCGGGTTCACCGCCGTGGCCGGCATGGGCGCCACCGATGATTTTCTGTACATCGACGTGGGCGGCGGCAGCACCGAAGTGACGCTCATCCGCAACGGCCTGCGCTTGCGTTCGCAGAGTTTCAAGCTCGGTACCGTGCGCGCCTTGAAGGGGCGAATTCCGGACGGCGAGTGGGATGCGGTGGCGTCCTTTGTCGAGCAAGTGACGGGGGAGGGGGACGCACTGCTGAGCATCGGAACGGGCGGCAACATCAACCGGTTGCACCGCTTGGCCGGTGGAGCCCGGTTCGAGCCCATTTCGCGCGATCGGTTGCGGGAGGTGCACGACCAGGTCAAGGCGCTGACGTACGAGGAGCGGATGGAGCAGTTGGGCATGAAACCGGACCGCGCCGACGTCATCGTGCCGGCGGGCGACATCTACTTGCGCGTCATGGAACTCGCGGGAAGTGACCAAATCCTGGTTCCCAAAGTCGGCCTCTCAGACGGGATGGTCCTCGCCCAGTTCGCGGAATGGGAAGCGGCGTCGAATTGAGCTCAGTTGTTGATGTCGGTGCACGGTCGGCTGAAATGCAGCAAGAACAGCATGGCATCTTGAACGGTGACTTGGTCGTCGCCGGTCAGGTCCGCAAAACCGCAGGATGACGGGCAGCCGTAGGCGGTCAGGAAGAGCGTGAAGTCGGCGATGCTCACGGTTTGGTCCCCGTTCAAATCGCCCGGGCAACCCGGCACCACCTCCGGCCACGCGCCCGTAAACGCCGCCCACACCAAGCCGCTCACCCCGCTGTACACGCTGCCCGCCACGTCGAGGTCCCCATCCGCATCCCAGTCCACCCACGCGGCATCTTGGCCATCCCCGCCCAACGCCACCGTCCACACACTGTCCGTCGCCGCCTGCCAAACTACCAACGCGTCGAGCGAGGCGTCCGCCACCACCACCTCGGGCGCACCATCCCCATCGGCGTCCGCCACGTCGACGCCCACGGCTCCCGACAGCCCCATCGGCCCGGTTCCGGCTCCGACCGCAAATCCGCCCAGCCCGTCGTTCACCAAGACCGTGACGCTGTCCGCCCCGTAGGCGGGGGCGTACACATCGAGGTCCCCATCCCCGTCGGCATCGGCGGCCGCGATCGCCAGCAAGGCGCCGAGTCCGCCCACCGCCACGGGCGCCCCGTAACTCGGCCCATCCGGCTCGCCGAACCACCACCGAACCTCCTGCCCGCTGCTGTACGCCACCGCGATGTCCAGCACCCCGTCCCCATTGAAGTCCTCCAGCGCCACGGCCTCGCCTCGGTTCCCGCCGTCCGGCAGGTAAAACTCCGGTGCGAACGACCCGCCCTCATTCACGCTGACCGCCACTTGGCTCGACCAAGCCACGGTCACGAGATCGGCATCGCCGTCGCCGTCCAAGTCCCCCCAGGCCAGGGATTTGGCCCGGTTCAGGTCGTGGATGATCGTGTCCGCCAACGCCAGCCCCTCCGGCCCGCCTTCGAGCAGGACCACCCGGTCGCCGTTGTAGTCCGTCACCGCCGCATCAAGGAAGCCGTCGCCATTTGCGTCCGCCAAGGCGACGTCACGGCCGAAGTACGTTCCGGTCGGCGTGGCGGTTTGGCTCACGCTCCCGTCGGCCTCCCGCCGCACCACGTGCAGCATCTCCGGTCCGCCGTCATAGAGGTTCGGCCCCTGCACCATGAGCACCGCGTCGAGGTCCCCGTCGCCTTCGAGGTCGCCGAAGTCCATGTTGCGCACGTATTGCAAGGCGTGGATGAATTCGTGCGGTGCGGTGAACTGCGCGGAGGCGGCGTCGCTGAACCAAACCGCGCGATGCCGCGAGGGCGACGAGCCGATGAGGTCCCACGTCCCATCCCCGTCCAAATCGGCGACGTCCACATCGAGCGCACCGGGCAGGGCCGTGGACACGGCGGCGTCCCAACCCGAAGCCGATTCGGTGACGTAGCCGAGGTGCTGCGACTGCGGTCCGGCGAAGGCGGCTCCACCGGCAAACGGGGCGATGCCGTCCACCGCTCCGGCCGTCCAAACCGTATCCCAGGCCGCGCCTTCCCACTCGCCGTTCACCGGGTCGCCCGAGACCAGGAGGTAGCTGTTGTCGGTGGCGACCCACCAGCGGGCGGCGAGGCTGTCGTAGGCGAGGGCGGTGACGTTGGTCCAGTCGGCGAGTTGTTCGGGCGGGGTGCCGGTGGCCGGCGCCCACCGGTAGACCTTGCCTTGGGACCGGGTGCCGATGTGAATTTCGGGGCCGCTGCTGCCCGCGCCGATGGCCACGGTGTACGGTTGGGCAAGGATTTCAGGGCCGTACGTGGCGAGGGTGCCCCCGGTCCCGTCGCCGAACAGGGCGCCGACGGCGTTGCCGTTGTACGTCACGTAGGCGAGGTCGAGGGCGCCATCGCCGTTGAGGTCGCCGAGGGTGCAGGCGTAGGCGGAGGGGGCTTCGGCAATCAGGTAGGGGGATGCGCCGGAGGCGGGGAGGACAGCGATTTGGCCTGAAGACTGGTCGCACCAAATCAAATCATCCCACCCGTCGCCGTCCCAATCCGCCGCCTGCAAATCGGTCAACGCCGCCATCGGCAGCTCCTCGCTCGCCGCCAGCCACGTTTCTCGCCCGCCGAAAACGCCCGCCGATTCCTGGCGAAACGCCACCAACTCATCGTCGTTCTTCGCCGCAAACACCACATCCAAATCCCCGTCCTGATCGAGGTCCACCACCACCTGTTGCGCGGGGCCGTTCATCCGTTCAATCAAGTGTTCCGCTGCCGCGAATGGGGTTTGTGCTTGGGCCCATCCTGCGAGCACGCAACCGAAGAAGAGGAGCGCCTTTTCCATTCCTCGAAAATAAGAACCGACCAGGCGGCGACAAAAAAAGGGCGACCCCTCGGCCGCCCCTTTTCTTCCGCGCAAAAGCGGTTACAGTTTCCCTTTCAAGAAGTTGTCCACTTCGAATGCGCGCTCCGGCTTCAAGACGATCTTGCCCTCCTTGTCGAGCAAGAAGTACGTCGGCGTAGCCGTCACCTTGTACGCCTCAACCACCGGGCTGTTCCATGCTTGCAACTGGGACACTTGCGGCCACGTCATGCCTTTCTCTTCGATGGCAGCGGTCCACGCCTTTTGGGTTTGGTCCAAGCTGACCCCGATGACCTCGAGGCCCTTGTAGTTGTACTTGGCGTACATCGGCCCCACATACGGCATCTCTTGTTCGCACTTGTGGCACCAAGAAGCCCAGAACATCACGAGCGTGTACTCGTTTTGCGAACACGTTTGCATGAGGTCGATGACGTTGCCTTGGGGCGTCGCGATGGCGAAGTTGGGCGGCGTGTTGCCCACTTGCAAGTTGATGATGCCTTGGGCACGGATGCGGATGGCGTCCGAAAGGTCGGCGCCGCAATCCTCATCGAAGATGTAGTTGTCGAGGATGTATTGGCAAATCGTCTCCTTGCCGGTGTTGTAAAATCCTTCGAGCATGCTGTACAGCGCGCTTTCGAGCGTGACCGGGTTGGGTTCGAAATGGGCTTTGACGATGTCGATGCAGGCGAGGAAGCCGCTGTCGGTGCCTTTGCTGTACGTGATCATGAACTGCTGAATCCGGTCGCTGATGGCCATGCTGCGCATCGCACTGTTGTCAAGCGGGTCCATGTCTTCGAAAAACCGGCTTTGGTTTTCCGGGTACATCGGGTTTTTCCAAGTGAGGAGTTTGGCCAAATACGTGTCCGGGTATTGGCCGATCAACTCGTGCTGCTTCTTCACGAGCTCCAGCTCCTTGTCGGCGATCTGCTGTTCCACCCGCGCCCGGAAGGCTCCCGCGTCGGCGAGGCTTTTGCGCAAGCCTCGGATGGCGTTTCGGTTCTGGGTCTCAGCGGTTTGGTAGGCCCAGTAGCCGGTGTTTTCCGGGGAGTTCGGCGATGTTTTCGCGGCCGAAAGCCGGTTCGTCTTGAATTCCAAGGTGACGTCGGATTCGTCCGGGTTGAGGAGGATTTCCGTGGCGTTCTTGTCGTCGTTGAGCGCGATGGTGTAGACCCCGCGTGAGATTTCGAGCCGCTTGAACTCGAAGGCGCCGCCTTCGAGCGCCGTCCGGGCGAGTTCGCTCTTGTTGCGTCCCTCCATCACGTAGAGGATGACGGTGCCGGCGTTCGTGTTCGGAATCGTGCCGTTCAACGTGATCTTGCCGGTGGCGTCACCTGCGTTCTTCGCCGTGATGCCGTTCTTGTGCTTGGGCGACGGGGTGTCGGTTTGCGCAGTTTGAGCGGTTGCGGCGGACGCGGTTGCGGTGGCCGTTTCGGTGGGCGTGGCTGAGCCGTTGTCCGTTCCGCTGCTGGGGTTGCTGCCGCACGCGGCGAGGGCCAGGGCGAGGGTCAAGGTCGTCAACGTCATCATCTTCATTTGAAACGTGGTTTGGCCCAAATTTAAGCAGGGAAAAGCGAACGGCGGGCGGGAAAATGGACGTTTGGCGTATCTTCACCTTTCGAATTCACAGAGCATGGACAGAAACACAGCCCTGACTTTGTTGGGCGTCGACCCCGGTACGACGCAGGAGGAGTTGATGGACAAGCTGGACGCTGAGACCTTTGCGGTGCGCGATCACTTCATCCGCCAGCCGGTGATTCCCGCCTTGTTCCGGTCGCGGGTGGATCGGCTCATGCAGCTGAGCGACATCGCGAACAGCTTGGGCATCGAACCTTTGGGTACCCCTGTGGAGTTGCCTGAGTTGGTTTCACCTGGCACCAGTGCGCTGGAG
>JALQTD010000009.1 GCA_023264155.1 Flavobacteriales bacterium
AGCGGCGTACCGATGGCGTCCTGCCGGCGGTAGCGGCGCCCGATGGCGTCCTTCTCGTCGTACTGCACGTTGTGGTTCAATTGCAACAAGGCCAACACCTCGCGCGCCTTTTCCGGCAGCCCGTCCTTCTTGATCAACGGCAACACCGCCGCCTTCACCGGCGCGAGGGCCGCCGGGATGCGCAACACGGTCCGCGTGGAGTCGTCCTCCAGCACCTCCTCCTCGTAGGCCGCGCTGAGCGTAGCGAGGAACATCCGGTCGAGGCCGATGGACGTCTCAATGACGTACGGCACGAAGCTCTCCTTTGTCTCGGGGTCGAAGTAGCGGAGCTTGCGGCCGCTGTGCTCCTCGTGTTGGCGCAAATCGAAGTCCGTCCGCGAGTGAATGCCTTCGAGCTCCTTGAAGCCCATGGGGAAGTTGAATTCGATGTCGCAGGCCGCGTCGGCGTAGTGGGCGAGCTTCACGTGGTCGTGGAAGCGGTGCATGTCCTCGCCGAGGCCGAGCGCCTTGTGCCACTTGAGGCGCGCTTCCTTCCAGTACTCGTACCACTCGGTCTGCGTGCCGGGCTTGATGAAGAATTGCATCTCCATTTGCTCGAACTCCCGCATCCGGAAAATGAACTGGCGCGCGATGATCTCGTTGCGGAAGGCCTTTCCGATTTGGGCAATGCCAAACGGCAGCTTCATCCGACCGCTTTTCTGCACGTTCAAGTAGTTCACGAAAATGCCCTGCGCCGTCTCGGGCCGCAAGTAGATGATGCCCGAATCGCCGGAAACCGCGCCGAGCTCGGTTTTGAACATCAGGTTGAACTGGCGGACGTCGGTCCAGTTGCGGCTGCCGGTTTCTGGGTCCGCGATGCCGAGCTCCTCGATGAGGGCCTTGACGGCTGCGAGGTCATCGGCTTCCATGGCCGACTTGAAGGCCGCGTTGATGCGGTCGATTTCCTTTTGGCGGTCGAGCACGCGCTGGTTGGTGGCGCGGAATTCGGCCTCGTCGAAGGCCTCCCCGAAGCGCTTGGCCGCCTTGTCGATGTCCTTGCGGTTCTTCGCTTCGATCTTTTCGATGTAATCCTCGATGAGGACGTCCGCGCGGTAGCGCTTCTTCGAATCCTTGTTATCGATGAGCGGATCGTTGAAGGCGTCCACGTGCCCGCTGGCCTTCCAGGTCGTCGGGTGCATGAAGATGGAGGCGTCGATGCCGACGATGTTTTCGTGCATCCGCACCATGGCCGTCCACCAGTAGTGCTTGATGTTGTTCTTCAGCTCGGCGCCGAGTTGGCCGTAGTCGTAGGCCGCGCTCAGGCCGTCATAAATTTCGCTCGAAGGGAAGACGAAGCCATACTCTTTGGCGTGGCTGATGACCTTTTTCAACAAATCGTCGCTCATGGAAAGGGGGGCATTTTTCGCCCGCAAAGGTAGTTTGCAACGGCGAGTTGAGCGCTTGGTTTGCACCGGGTTTTGGCAGGCCAAATCCCGCAACACCTCCTTCCCTTACCTTCGCACCCCATGGCGAACTCCCCTCGAATCGGTCTCCTCGGCAGCGGAAGCTGGGCGACGGCCATCGCAAAGATGCTCCTTTCGAATACCGAAGAACTCAACTGGTGGGTGCGGCGCGAGGAAACCGCCGAGTACCTGTCCATGTTCGGCCGCAACCCGCATTACATCCAAAGCATCTCCTTCATCCCGACGCAACTCAACGTTTCGACGGACATGCAGGAGGTGATCGATGCCTCGGACATTTTGATTTTTGCCATTCCGAGCATCCATTTGGACCAAATCATCAAAAAGTGCCAACCGAAGCGGCTCGAAAACAAGGTGATTTTCAGCGCCATCAAAGGCATGGTGGTGGAATACGACAGCATCCCCGCGCGCTACATCCACAAGGAATTCGGCACGCCGTATGACCAAATCGGGATGATCGCCGGCCCCTGTCACGCCGAGGAAGTGGCCCGCGAAAAGCTGTCGTACCTGACCATCGCCTGCCCCAACAAGGAGCACGCGCGCACCCTCGCCGACCTGCTCGCCACGCCTTACATCCGGACGGAAATCAGCGACGACGTCATCGGAGCGGAACTCGCGGCGGTGCTCAAGAACGTCTACGCCATCGCCGCCGGCATCGCCCACGGCCTCGGCTACGGCGACAACTTCCTGAGCGTCCTGATTTCCAATGCTTCCCAGGAAATGAAGTCCTTCCTCGCCGCCGTCCATCACCTCGACCGCGACGTGAAGGCCAGCCCCTACCTCGGCGACCTCCTCGTGACGGCGTACAGCCCGCACAGCCGCAACCGCACGCTCGGCACCATGATCGGCAAGGGCTACAGCGTCAAGGGGGCGATCATGGAGATGGACATGGTTGCAGAAGGATACAACGGTGCGCAGGGAATTCACCGAATGAACAAGCACTTCCAAGCGCACCTGCCCATCGCCGATGCGGTCTACCGCATCCTCCACGAGAAGATGTCCCCGGTGATTGAGATGCGGTTGCTCACGGATCAGCTGAGCTGAACCCCGGCTTTTTTGCTTCGGCGCGAGAGCAACCTTACCGGTTTATTTTTCGTTACTTGAAGGCATGAACCTCAGCCGGTTGATTTGGGTTTGGATGGCGGTGGTAGGGGCCTTTCAGGTCGCTCCGGCGGTGGCGCAGCGCGTGGTTCGGGCGGATCACGCACCGAGGGGCGCTGTTTTTATTCCAAATGGCAACCAATGGCCGCAGGAGGTGGTGGGGCGCATGGACCTTTCCACGGGTTGGTTGTGGCTCGATCGCGGGGGGTGGACGGCCGAAGTGCGCGGTCCGGGGTATGAAATCTTGTCGCAGCACGGCACGCCGTCGGCTTTGGCTTCGCATGTTTGGCGGGTGCGGTTTGAGGGGGGTGCGGCGGATGCTCCTTCGGAGTGGCGGGGGCGTCGATCGGCCGAGCGGGTGAACTATTACCTGTCCGATGACCCTGCGGAATGGGCGGAAGGGTTGGTGCCCGCGGCGGAGCATTCGCGCGAGGTGTGGCCGGGGGTGCAGGCCGTGATGCGCGGAGGGCGCAAGGTGAAATACGAGTTCAAGGTGGCGCCGGGGGCGGATCCGTCGGTGGTGGTGTTGCGGCATGAGGGAACGACGCCGGTGTTGCAGGCCGACGGTTCGCTGCTGCATGTGTTGGGCCCGCAGGAAGCGCCGTGGGGCAGCATTGTGGAGGGGGTTCCGTTTGCGTACCAAATGAACGGTTCCCGCATCGAGGAGGTGGTCTGCTCCTACGTCGTCGACGGCCCGCGCGTCCGCTTCGAGCTCGGCCCGTACGACCCCGACCGCGAACTCGTCATCGATCCGGACCTCGTGTTCGCGACTTACATCGGCAGCACGGCGGACAGCTGGGGCGTAACCGCGGGATACGACGACGACGGCCGCCTGATCGGCGGGAGCGGCGTCCTGGGGGCCGGCTACCCTACAACCCCGGGAGCTGTCAGCACAACTTATGCAGGGGGCACCTTCGACATCGGCATCACGTACTTCTCGGCGGATGGATCCGACGTGGAGGTGAGTACCTACATCGGAGGTTCCGAAATGGAATACCCGCACAGCATTGTCAACGATGCCGAGGGCGACATTTTCATCATGGGGACCACGGGCTCGGCGAATTTTCCGGTAACGGCTGGGGCGTATGATGCGACGTACAATGCGGGGCCGTTGGTGAATTTGGCTGGATACCACTTCTACGGACAGCACAACAACGGGTGCGACTTGTACGTGGTCAAGCTGTCGGGCGCGACCGGGGCGATGCTCGCCGGCACCTTCGTCGGCGGGACGGGCAACGATGGGATCAACATCGCCACGGAGCTGAACTACAATTACGGGGACGTCTGCCGGGGGGAAATCGCGGTGGATTCGGAGGGGCGGCCGTGGGTGGCGTCGACCACGCGGAGCGCCGATTTCCCGCTCGTGCAGGCCTTCGACCCGGCGCTGGGTGGGGCGACCGATGCGGTGGTGTTCCGGCTGTCAGCGGATTTGGCGGATCTGGAGTTTTCGAGCTACCTCGGCGGATCGAACGACGATGCGGGGTACGCCCTGCAGTTCGCTTCGGACGGTTCGGCGGCGTACATCACGGGGGGGACGCGGAGCACGGATTTCCCGGGCACGGCGGGCGGCGCACAGCCGGCGCATGCCGGGGGCATCGACGGGTTTGTGACGCGGCTGGTTCCGGCGGGCGACGGGAGTTGGGATCCGGATGGGGCCACGTATGCGGGTTCGTCGGCCTATGACCAGTGCTACTTCGTCCAGCTGGATACGGAGGACCGGCCTTACGTTTATGGCCAAACCACCGGCACGTTGCCCCTCGTGGGCGCGGTTTACAGCGCGAATCCGAATGGGTCGAGCTTCGTGCAGCGGCTGGCTCCGGATTTGAGTGGCGTGGAGTTTCGGACGCGGGTGGGTTTGGCCCAAATCGGAATCGACATCTCCCCGACGGCCTTCCTCGTCTCCGATTGCGACGAAATCTACCTCAGCGGCTGGGGCGGCGACACGAACAACAACTCGCCGTACGCGGGTTCGTCCACCACATCGATGATGCCGACCACGCCGGATGCCGAGCAGCTCGGGACGGATGGGAGCGACTTCTGGCTCGGGGTGTTGGCGCCCGATGGCACGGATTTGACCTATGGTTCATTCTTCGGCGGTCCGTTTTCGAACGAGCACGTCGACGGAGGAACGTCGCGGTTCGATAAGGACGGCACGATTTACCAGGCCGTGTGCGCCGGTTGCGGGGGCGGAGACGACTTCCCGACGACGGACGGAGCGTGGAGTGAGCTCAACCTCAGCACCAACTGCAACCTCGGGGTCTTCAAGTTCAACCTCGGGGCGCTCGTGGCGGACATCGACATCGAGGCGCCGGACGTGATTTGTCCAGGCGAGCCCATCACGTTTGTGAACCAAAGCCTGGGCGGCAACACGTACGAGTGGTTCTTCGGCGACCTCAACACGAGCCTCGAGGAAAACCCGGAGTACACCTACCTCGAGAGCGGGGAGTGGGATGTGATCTTGGTGGTCAGTTCGGATGCGGGGTCCGAGGGCTGCCTTGAGCCGGATACGGCCTTTGCTACGGTGTTCGTCGAGTCGCTGCCGACGCCTTCGGTCGATGAGGTGGGCCCGATTTGCGACGGCGAGTCTGTTCAATTGCAAGCCTGGGGCGGCGAAACCTTGACGTGGCTGCCTGACCCGACCCTCGACGATCCTTCGAGCCCCACCCCTACCGTGACCCCGACAGAGACGACGACCTACACGGTGGAGGAAGAAAATGCGTGCGGCGCAGCGACGGCTTCGGTTACCGTGACGGTTGGGGTGCTCGAGGTGGAGGCGACCCCCGTGGCTACGTCGATTTGCCTCGGCGACGTGGTGGAGATCGGGGTCAGCGGCGTGGAGCCGGGCGCGGAAGTGGTTTGGTCCCCCACCGGCGGCCTCGGTTCGCCCACTGCCGCCACTACCTCCGCTTCGCCCACCGAAACGACGCTCTACACGGCGCTGGTCACCGATGCCATCGGGTGCGAAGGCGAGGCGACCGTCAACGTGACCGTGGTGCCTTCGGCGCCGGGGGGGGAGGTGTATCCGGATGTGACCTTGTGCGAAGGGCAGGGGACGTGGCTGACGGCTTCGGAAGGGGACACGTACCTGTGGTCGCCGGCGGATTTGGTCAGCAATCCGCTGGCTCAGGAGGTCTATGTGCAGCCCGGTGTGGAGACGACGTTTTCGGTGGCGATTGCGAATTTGTGCGGGGTGGGCGTGGATTCGGTGACGGTCAATTTCGTGTCGCCGGAGGTGTCGGCCGCGGGGGGCGGGTGGATGTGCCGAGGGGAGACCATGACCTTGGAGGCCTCGGAAGGGGTGGTGTATTCGTGGCAGCCCGCGGCCTTGTGTGGTACGCCTTCGATGCAGGCCACCACGGTTTTTCCGGTGGAGAGCACCACGTTCACGGTCTTTGTGACGGATGCTTTCGGGTGCACGGCGAGCAGCACGCTGGAGGTGGGGGTTTGGCAGCCGCCTTACGTGGATGCTGGGCCAAACCGCGAACTCGACTGGCTCGATGACGCCCGCCTTTTCGGCACGGCCGAAGGCGATTCCTCCTGGTGGAGTCCGGCCGAGCTCCTGAGCTGCTCGGTGTGCCCGACCCCCGAACTCCTGTCCTCCGAGCCCGGCTGGTACGTCCTCTCATCCATCTCGGACGAGGGTTGCATCGGCCGCGACAGCGCCTTCGTTGACGTGTACTACCCGATTTACGTGCCCAACGCGTTCACCCCCAACAACGACGGGGTCAACGACGCATTTTTCGTAGAAGGGGTGGCCCCCCGCGGGTACCTGATGGAGATCTACAACCGGTGGGGCGCCTTGGTGTTCCGGAGCGAGGATCCGCTCGAAGTTTGGCAAGGCAACGACCAGCAATCGGGAGGGGAGCACTATGTTCCGGATGGGGTGTACTCGTGGCGCGTGCGCTACGAATTGCGCGACGGTCCGCGGTGGGCGCAGGGACACGTGACGTTGATTCGCTAAAGGGCTTGCGCAGACCCCGCGTGCAGCGTACTTTCGTGGCCTTATGGCCTTCATCGATTCCCATCTTCACCGGTTGGTTTTGGTCCACGATTGCTTGGTGATCCCAGGCTTGGGGGGCTTTGTGTGCAACCAACAGCCGGCGCGCTTTGACGAGGCGGCGAATGAATTGGTGCCGCCGCGGCGGGCGATCCAGTTCAATGAGCGGTTGCTGCACAACGATGGGGTGCTGGCCCACGCCGTTGCGGTGGCCGAGGGGATGCCGTATGCGGCGGCGTTGCAAGCGGTGGAAGAGGAGGCTGCGCAGCTGCGCCAAACCCTGCATCACCAACGCTCCATCTCCCTACCCCATGTAGGCCGGCTCTTCATCGGCGAAAACGGCGCCACTCAATTCATGGCAGAAGCGGAATTGGAGCGCCTCCTGAGCGGCTTCGGTTTGCAGCGCATCCCCCTGAAGCCGGTGGTGCGCCCTGTCGAGGAGACTCCCGTCGTGGCGATTTCAACGCCGGTCCGCTGGCCGCGCATCGCAGCTGCCATCGGCCTGCCGTTGATTGCCGGTGGCATGTGGTGGATGAGCGCAACGGGCGAAGTGGACGCGCTGAGCTTGGTACCCCGTTGGGACCGTCCTGCGGCTACCACGGCTTATGCACCGGCTGCGCCGATCGAGCTGCTGCCCGCGTTGGCGGATCGCCAGGGGTATGAAGCGGTCATGGACCACGAGGGCGAAGCGGTGTTGCGCTTTGATTTTGAAGCGGACGATTTGTCGCCTGAAGGTGTGCGCATTTGGGTCGGCGATGCCCATGCCGAACCGGCCACTCCTGAGCCGGCTCCTGCACTGACTTGGGACGCCTCGGCCTTCGCCTTGGTGGCGGGTGCCTTCTCTCAAGAAGCCAACGCCCAAGGCCACGCGGCTCAACTGGCCACTTCCGGTCTTCAACCCGAAATCCACCGCATCGGCGCCTTGCATTTTGTTACGGTTGGCCTGTTCACCGTGGAAGGTGACGCCCGTGCGGCACTCGCTCATGTGCGCTCGGTCGGGCACGAAGCGGTGTGGATGAAGCGGTTGTGAACCCGACGGTTCAACTTGATGCCCTGATCCTCGATTTCGGCGGGGTGCTCTTCCCCATTGATTACGATGCCCCCGTTCGGGCTTTTGAGGCGCTGGGGTTCGCGGATTTCGCCGCGTTCTACCACCAAGCGACGCAACACCCTTGGTTCGACGACCTGGAAGTGGGGGCCATGGAGGAAGGGGCTTTCCTCGAAGCGTTGCAATCCCGGTGCCGTGTAGGAACGACTTCAACGGATGTGCGCAAGGCGTGGAACAGCATCCTGTTGCGCATGCCGCCCGAGCGGTTGCCTGAGTTGGAGGCCCTGTCGCAGAATACCCAACTATTCTTGTTCAGCAACACCAATGCCATTCATGCGTTGGAATTTGAACGCCGGTTGGCCGCTGATGGCTTGCTCGCGCCGTTGCGGGTCTGCTTCCAAGCGGTGCATTACTCGCACGTGCTTGGGCTACGCAAGCCGCATCCCGACTCGTTTTCAGCCCTGTGCGCTCGCCACGGCTTGTCGCCCTCCCGCACGGGTTTTGTTGACGACAGCTTGCACCACGTGGAGGGTGCCCGAGCGGCCGGGCTCCACGGGTTGCATTTTCACCCTGATGCAGGAATGTCCTTGCCCGCCGCCATCGCAGCTGCGGGGTGGCGGTTCAATTGAGGTGCACGCCGTTTTTGGCGGCTACCACGGCATTCCAGCGCGCTTCATCCACCGGCTGTGCCCCTTGCTCAAGCAGGAGGAAAATCTCACGGCCACGGGCTTCTTCCTCAAAGGATTTCGACCCTTCATACCATTCAGCTGCGCCTGAGGCGGCATCGACTACGCAGCGCAGCAACTGGGCTTCATGCGAACCGAAGTAAAAGAGCCACGCCTCGTGTTCCGAACGTCGCTCGAGGTAGGTGATTTTCGAGGTTGCTCGGTCCCAAAACCCCTCACTGAACTCCTCAATCAACTCGCTCACACGGGGATCATCCGCCGCCTTCCACCGCTCCCAATCTCCGGCCGTCACGCCAGATTCCGCCAAGAATTGAATCAAGTCGCTTTCAACCTCTTCCAACTCTTCCCGCGTCAACGTCCGGTACCGCTTCATTCCGTGATGCCTTCCAATTGCAGCAGGAACGCATATTCCATGGCCACTTCCTTGTAACGTTGGAATCGGCCTGATGCGCCGCCGTGCCCGGTTTCCATGTTGCAATGCATGATGAGGAGGTTGTCGTCGGTTTTCATCTCCCGAAGTTTGGCTACCCACTTCGCGGGTTCCCAATACTGCACCTGGCTATCCCAATACCCCGTTGTCACCAAGGTGTGGGGGTAGGCCTTGGCCTCGACATTGTCATACGGGCTGTATTGCATGATGTAATCGAAGTAATCCTTCTGCTTCGGATTGCCCCATTCATCGAACTCGCCGGTGGTCAGTGGAATGCTCTCGTCGAGCATGGTGTTGATCACATCCACAAAGGGCACCGCAGCGATGATGCCGTTGAACTGATCAGGCGCCATGTTCATCACCGCGCCCATGAGCAAACCGCCGGCCGAACCGCCCATGGCATACATGTGCTCGGGGCTCGTGAATCCTGCCTCCACCATGGCTTTGCCGCAATCGATGAAATCGGTGAAGGTGTTCATTTTGTTGAACAACTTGCCATCCTCATACCAGTGGCGCCCCATTTCTTGACCGCCACGGATGTGTGCAATGGCATACACAAACCCCCGGTCCAACAAGCTCAATCGGGTGCTCGAGAACCCCGCATCCATGCTATAACCATAGCTGCCATAGGCGTACAGGAGGAAGGGGTTTTCGCCATTCCGTTCAACCCCTTTGCGGTACACAATGGAAACAGGCACGGAAGTGACCCCATCGCGAGCAAGGACCATCATGCGTTCGCTCGCGTAGTTGGCGGGATCGAACGTTCCCCCGAGGACTTCTTGTTGCTTGAGCAACTCCGTTTTTTGGGTGTTCATGTCGAACTCGAACACCGAGTTGGGGGTGGTCATGGATGTGTAGCCGTAGCGCAGCACGTCCGTTTTGAAATCGGGGTTTGCCCCGATATAGGCCATGTACGCCGGATCATTGAATTCCAGGTAGAAGTCCCGTTCTCCGTCCCAACTCTTGACGCGCAGTTGGGTCAAGCCGTCCGTCCGTTCTTCAATCACCAAGTAGTTTTCGAACAACTCCACGCCTTCGAGCAAGGTGTTGTCCCGGTGGGGAAGGACATCTTCCCAGTGCGCGTAGGTGGTCTGGTCGAGGGGGGTGCGGACGAGCTTGAAGTTCTTGGCGTCGCGGTTCGTGGTGATGTAGAAGTGTTCACCGAAATGTTCCACCCCGTATTCCAAATCCCGTTCCCTCGGTTGGATGATCCGCCAGTCCCCCTCCGGTGTGTTCGCGTCCAAAACCCGCCATTCCGTGCTCACCGTGGAGTAGCTGGAAATCATCAAGAAAGCATTGCTCTTGGATT
Organism: Flavobacteriales bacterium; assembly: GCA_023264155.1. Lineage (GTDB taxonomy): Bacteria > Bacteroidota > Bacteroidia > Flavobacteriales_D > Sanyastnellaceae > JALQTD01. The sequence continues at coordinate 10,032 of JALQTD010000009.1, forward strand.
TGCCCACGCCACAGCTGAACGTTTCATCGGTCTCTTCGTAAACCAACTCATCGGCTGAGGCGGGCGTGCCGAGGATGTGCTTGTAGATGCGGTAGGAGCGCAGGGTAACGGGGTCCTTCTTTGTGTAGAACAAGGTTCGGTTGTCGTTGGCCCAAGTGGCCCCGCCGGTGGTGGCTGGGATTTGGTCAGCAAGCAACTCACCGGTCTCCAAGTTCTTGACGAACAGCGTGTACTCCCGCCGGCTGACCGTGTCCACCCCGTAAACGAGCAGCGTGTTGTCCGGGCTCACGCTCCGGCCGCCCACCGCGTAATAGGCGTATCCTTCGGCCAAATCATTGACATTCAGCATCACCTGCTCTTCCGCCTCCATGCTTTCCAAGCGGCGGCAATGCAGGGCATATTCCTTGCCCTCCTCGTAACGGGTGTAGTACCAGTACCCGTTGTCCTTGACCGGAACACTCGCGTCATCCTGCTTGATGCGGCCGACGATCTCGTCGTAAAGCGCCGATTGCAACCCCTCCGTGGACGCCATGACCTCTGCCCGGTAGGCGTTCTCTGCGTTCAGGTAATCCAGCACATCCTGCGTCTGCGCGTCCGGGGTTTCTGCCTCCTTTTGCGCGTCACTCAAGCGCATCCAGTGGTAATCATCGTGCAGCGTGAGGCCGTGGATGGAAGTCTCGTGTGCGACTTTCTTGGCGCTTGGCGAAGCGCTGAATGCACCTTCATTCAAGGCGGCAGAAGAGGATGAGTCCATGGGAGCAGGGTTCGTGCAAGCAGCTGCAAAGATAGCAGCAACAGCAGAGGCGGTGAGGGTCCGATTCATGCGTCAAAATTAGGGGGAATGAGGTGGGCCAAATCCTCTGGCGTATCCACCGCAGGTGTTTCATGGGAAGTCAATCCAACATCAATGCGCCAGCCGTGTTCCAACCAGCGCAATTGCTCGAGCCGCTCCCGTCCTTCCAGCGGCGTGGGATGCAGTTCTACCAGCGCTTCGAGGGCTGTCCGGGTGAAGGCATACAGCCCGATGTGCTTGTTCCACGGCCCCGCCCCAAATGGAATCGCCGAACGCGAGAAATAGAGGGCGCGCCCTTTGTGGTCGCACACCACCTTGACGCGGTTGGGGTCGTTCAGCCCGGCAGCCTCGGGTGGCATCGCTTTGGCGAGGGTCGCCACGGCTGCACTGGGCTTTTGGATGAGCCGGGCCAAATCCCGCAGCTGGTCCGGATGCACATACGGCTCATCCCCCTGCACGTTCACCACCGCCCCCGCCACCTTGCCGGTCTCCTCCTCCCAAACCCGCAGCGCATCGAAGCACCGAAATGTTCCATTCGGGCAATCCGGATCGGTCATGATGGCCCGTCCGCCATGTTGTTCCACCACTGCCGAAATGCGTGGGTCATCGGTGGCCACGAGGACCTCATCGAACACGCCGGCCGCTTGTGCCCGATGCATCACACGGACCACCATGGGCAGGCCGTGCACATCTGCCAGCGGCTTGCCCGGGAAGCGGGTCGAACCGTAACGGGCGGGAATGATGGCAAGCAGGGAAGTGGGCATTACTCGATTGTGTAGGTGTACATGAAGCTGATGAGCCGGGGGTCTTCAATGGCCAATGGCCGGATTGCGTATTCCCGGTTGGTGGCGTTGCTAACGATGAGTGAAACCCCATGCCGTTCGCCGGCTGTGTACCCTACCCGCACGTCCCAAATCCAAGGCAGTTTGGGGTGATCTGCAAGCCAATCCCGCAGCCCCCAATCGACGAATCCATAGCGCTCAAAGGCAACGAAGGCATCGTCGAAATTTGCAAGCGCGGATTGGTACCGCCCCGAAACTCCAATCCTCCAACGGCCGCGTTCGGCTTGAACGTCAAGCCGAACCAAGTGCGGCGAACGGTATTTCAGTTGAACCCCCAGGGTGTCGCCCGCCCGATTCGTGTAGGCGATCGTGTCTGAACTGGTGGCCAAATACGTGGCTTCCAACCCGCCCAAGCCTTGCCCATAATCGTAATCCGGCGTGGTGGACATCGGTCGGGTGAACGTGTAGCCGGTGATGAAATCCACCTTGGTTTGACCCCATTCCAAGCGGCCTGTGAAGCTCACCTCGGCCCCTGTTACCCGGCTCGAGCCTGTGTTCTTGCTCGTGAAGCCCAATCCACCGAGCGGATCGGTGGGTGCTCCCCACTGGCCGAAGGTAAACTCGATGAAATCGTGGTATCGTTGATCAAAAACCGCAGCGTCGATGAACCCTTTCAACCCGCCCCATCGAACCCCTTGCTTGATGCCGAATTCAGCTGACCACGAAGACTCGGGCAGGAGGGTCTCGTTCGGATAAACTTGCAGCGTACCCAACCCCGTTCGGATGTACAACTCCGCGATGGTCGGAAAGCGGAATCCTTGCCCGAAACTCCCGCGCAGGTAGGTCGCTTGGCCCGCCTGAAAATTCGCTCCTGCTCGGAAAACCGGTTTACTCGACACCAAACCGTTCACATCGAAGTGCTCGTAACGCACGCCAGAAGAGAGGTTCCACCGTTCAGCAATGGCCGCATCGGCCTGCAGGTAGGCTGAGGCATTCAGGGCTTGGTTGGCACCATTGGTGGCCCCACCGCTGTATAGTTCTGCCTCGCTCCAGGTTTGCTGACCCACCAGCCCCCCTGTCAGGTGGAGCCCCGGCAATTGCACACGATCGCCCGTCCAATGCACTTGGTATTCCGTGTACAAGACATCGGAAGCGTTGCTTTGGTTGTTGTCATTTTCATTCACCAAATGCTGCCACCTTGCCCGTACATCGTGCCGAACGCCACCCGGCGTGAGGTAGCTCAAAAACGGATCCACCGTGCCGGCGGTTTGGATGGTGCGGGTAGCGGACCCGCCGTCGGCATGGTAGATGGAATCGGGGGCGTGCGCCCATATCAAGGTGGCAAGCGCGTTGCTCCGTTGCCAATTCGTTCGCAACCCGTATTGCAATCCCTCCACGCCCGTGTCCCGTCGCCGGAGGTTCACGTTCATGCGTCCCCTTGCCTGGCTGGCATACCGGTCAACCGTGAGCGGCGCGTAGTGGGATGGGTAGGTGGTGTCCATGGGTGCTAGAGCGCCTTGATCTCCGAGCAGGTTGGCACCGATGACCACATCCCAAGCACCGAGTTGTTGGCTGTGCAACAGCCGGATGTTGGTTTGTTGCGGCGTGCCCTCCCACGTTTTTGCTTCGGCGGTTTGAGGCGTGGAAAAGGCGCCGTGTTGAAGGCTCACGCGCGTGAGCGGGCGCGCATCCGGGTACCTTGTTCGGATGTTGATGACGCCGCTGAGGGCCGCGCTGCCGTAAAGCACGGAGGAGGCTCCTTTGATGATTTCGATTTGTTCCAAGTTTTCGAGCGGCAAGAAGCCCCAAGTAGGTCGGCCTGCGTCGCCTGAAAGGATGGGGAGGTCATCCACCAAAATCATCACCCGCGACCCAGCCCCGTAGCTGAACCCACTTCCGCTTCGGATTTGCGGCTCGCCATCGACAAAACTCACTCCGGGATTCTGCTGCAATGCGGTTTCAAGCGAGGTGGTCCCTCGGGATTCGACCACCCGCGGTGGCAGCACATCGAGGGAAACCGTAACCGACGCGGCCTGCTGTTCGAATCGGCCCGCCGAAACCACTACCGCGTCAATGGCCGAAACGTCTGATTTCAATTCAATTTGAATCGGAGACAGGTCGGTGATGGTGCGGGTGGTGGGGGTGGTGCCGATGAAGGTGGCGCGCAACGTACAGGGGAGTTCACCAGGCAATGAGAGGGTGAAGTTGCCCGCCGGGTCGGACGCCGCATGGGCCTCGGCAGCGCCGCAGGTGCACGTGAGGTGGGCTCCGGGCAGGGGTTCATTCGATTCGGATTGAACGACGGTTCCGGACAGGGTTTGGCCTGCCGCAAACTGAGCGGCAAAGAGCAAGCCTAACGTGGAAATCAATCGGTACAGCATGTGCGTAAATTCAACCCATGCAAGTTGCGACATCTTGGAGGAATCCCATTCAACGACCACAAATTATGCGCCTACGTTCATGAGTTTTGTGGCGGTCATGCGGTCGCAAGGGGGCATGTTTGCATCGTAAACGAATGGCACATGGACAGGCGAGCAGGATTGTGGGGGATGACCCAGCTGAAGGGCATGGGGCTGGTGAAGGCGCGGCGGGCGTTGGCGGAGGCGGGCGATGTGCACGAGCTGTTGCGCCGCCATGCGCACCGATTGCCTTTTCCGCTCGCCGATCTCGATGAGCGATGGCAGGGGGTGGAGGCGCGGACACGGGCGTGTGGCGGGCAGGTGGTTTCTTGGGATGAACCGGCTTATCCGCATGGCTTGTCGCAGTTGGTGGATGCGCCTCCCTTGCTTTTTTTCAAAGGCCAAACCCCAGCATTCAACCCACCCCTCATCGCCGTCGTAGGCACGCGCAGGTGCACCGACGACGCGGCACGCTGGGCGTACCGGTTTGGGGCGCACCTCGCTAGCCACGGAGCGACCCTTGTCAGTGGCTTGGCGATGGGCATCGACATTGCCGCTATGCGGGGCGCCCTTGACGCGGGCGGTTCGGTGGTTGCTTGCCTCGGGCACGGGTTGGAGCGCATTCACCCCAAGGGCCATCGGAAGTGGGCCGAAGCGATGTTGGAACGGGGGGCGTTGGTGACGGAGTATCCGGTGGATACACGGGTTGATCGCTGGCATTTTGCACACCGCAACCGCATTGTTGCGGGTCTTGCGAGCCACACCGTGCTGGTTCAAAGTCCGGCCCACGGAGGCGGGATGATCACGGCACGGCTGGCCTTGGAATATGACCGGGAATTGACGGTGTGTCATCCCGCTGATGAGCGCGCGGTTTGGGATGGAAATCGCCACTGGAAGGACCAAGGCGCACCAGCCATCGAAGTGCCTGAGGCGTTTGAATGGCGGGGCATGGGACCGCATCAACCGGGTCCCGCTCGCGCCCTCCCACCGCCGGGCTTGGTTAGCACCTGGATGGCCCTTCAAGGAAGCGGCGGTTGCTCGGTGGAGGCGTTATCTGAAGCCGTGAACGAGCCGAGCAACCGCGTGCGACGTCAGCTGTTGGCGCTGGAACTCGGAGGTTGGGTCCGTCGTGCCCCTGGAAGTTGGTTTGTGCCAGTTGAATCACCCTCCACATGATCATCCAGTTCCAGTGCAGCGGTGCCCGGTTCGCGCGGAATTTCCTTCACTCCGAGCCCGTGCTGCACCAAGGCGACCGTCATGACGATGCTGGTGACCAGAATGACGACGAGCAGGATGCCTTGGTCAAAGTTGGCCTGCACGTATTCGGGGTAGGAGCTCTGGATTTGGAAGAACAACAAGATGGTGATCAAACCCCGCGGCGCGATGTAAAGCAAGGGGAACATGGCGTCGCGCTTGAAAAGCAACAAGAACAAAAACCGGGTGGCAAACAGGATTACACAAATGATCAGGCCTTCGGTAATGACCTGCAGATCGCTCAAGGCAGCCAAGCTCACGGTCATCCCAAACAGCACGAAGAAAAAAGTGCGAATGACAAAGGCGCTTTCGAGGGTGAGCAGGTGATAGTCGTGGTGCAAGGCGCTCATCCGTTTGTCATCCAACAAGTTCGCGGGCCAGCTTGTACCGTCATCGGACCGCTTGCGATTGAACCAATTCCCGATGCGGCTGTTCCGCAGCACGTTGCCCCAATTCGGGAAGAACAGCCGGTGGTTGTTGAGCATCAAACCGAAAATCAGGATGAGGATCAAGGGGCTGAGGTGCAGCAATTTTTGGATGGAATAAATGAGCAACAGCACGGCAATGCTCAGAAACAGCTTGACCGAGCTCGTGATTTTTTGCAAGACCCAAACCAGCAAATAACTCACGAGGATGGCGATGATCAAGGTCAAAAACAGGTTCGATCCAATGCTCAGGAGCACCTCTTGCGCCGACGCCGATTCGGAATTCCCCAACAGCAGGTAAAACGCCATGATGCCGAAGATGTCGGAGAAGGTGCTTTCGTAGACCATGAACTCCTTGGGGTCGTGGTGCAAGCCGCCTACGCTCGGAATGATGATGGCACTGCTCATGATAGAGAGCGGAATGCCATAGACCAATCCTTCGAAGAAAGGAATCCCCATGCTCACACCCAAAAACCAGGCGATGGCCAAGGAACTGCCAATCAGAGCGAGCAATGCGATGGAAGCGCTCTTGATGATCAGGGGGCGCTTGTCCCGCGTGAGTTGCAGGTCCAAAGCGGCCTCCAAAACGATGAAAATCAACCCCACTGTTCCGAGCAATTCCAAGACCAGCCCTTCAAAGGGAATGGATTGGAGGCCCATGGCATTCAGGCCCTGGCGAATGGCCACGCCCATGCCGATGAGCACGAGCACGCTGGGAATGTTCGTCCGCTTCGCAAGCAGGTTCGCGAAGTACGAAAGGATGATGACCAGCGATCCGCCGATGACCAGCCCGTATGCGTTGATGTCGGAGACGTTCATGCCAACCTGCTCGCGGGGAGCAATTTCAGTTTATCCGAATTGGCCGGTAAAGACACGGAACAAGTCGTTCCCCATGGCCAGGACCATCACCAACAGGAGGAAGATGAAACCGGCGACTTGCGCAATTTCCAGCAGCTTTTGAGGCGCGGGTTTGCCCACGATCATTTCGTAGAGCAAGAACATCACGTGTCCGCCATCCAAAGCCGGGATGGGCAACAAGTTCATGAAGGCGAGGATGAGGGAGAAGAAGGCGGTGTTCCGCCAAAAAATCTGCCAATCCCACCCGGCATCAAAGACGCTGCCGAACGTGACGAGGCTGCCCACTTGGGTCACCCCCGACTTGGACGCAAGGAAACGCAGCGAGAGAGCGTATTCGCGGATGGTTCCCCAAGCGGTGGTGAACCCGCCCGAAATGGCTTCGCCGATGGAATAGTCGATGTGTTCAAAAGCGATTTCGGGGAACGCCGAAAACGACGCGCTGATGAATCCCAAAGCACCGGTGGAATCCGTCATGACAGCGAGTTCACGCTGCGTGCCAAGGGAATCCTCCACCACCGCAACGAACGGGGTGCTGGGGTTGGCACGTAAAGTACCCACGACCTCGTCGAAGAACAGGGTGGGCCGACCATTCAGGGAAACGAACCGATCGCCTGGATGCAGTCCCGCCTTTTCCGCGGGGGACGCGGGGGAAATGCGTTCAACGACACAAGGACGACGGGGCAGGAATGGCCGCCGCACGCTGCGATCCACCATGTCCTGTCCGAGGTCACCCGACATGGGCAACGTGATTTCGGCTCCGTCGCGCAGCACTTTCACTTCAGTTACGTCTTCGAAAAAGAGGGCTTGTCGCAGGGCGTCGAAGTCGGGTGCTTTTTGGCCATTCACCTCCAACACGTGATCCCCGTTCTCGAGACCCCAATGCGCCACCTCCTCATTGACTTCGATGCCGTAAGGCATGTTCTGCATCGGCAACACGTCTTCCCCCCAAACCCCGAGGACGCCCGCGTAAATCACAAAGCCGAGGATCAAGTTCACGATGATTCCGCCCAGCATGATGATCAGCCGCTGCCATGCGGGCTTCGAGCGGAACTCCCAGGGTTGGGGTGGTTGCGCCATTTGCTCCGTGTCCATGGACTCGTCAATCATTCCGGAAATCTTCACGTAGCCGCCCAGGGGAAGCCACCCCAACCCCCACTCGGTTTCCCCGATTTGTTTTTTGTACAGCGAAAACCAAGGGTTCATGAACAGGTAGAACTTCTCGACACGCGTGTTGAAGCGCCGCGCCGCGAGGTAGTGCCCCAATTCATGGAGGAAAATCAAGAGTGAAAGGCTCAAGAGAAGTTGAGCTGCTTTGATGAGGGCGACCATGGGGTGAGTTTCGTGAAGGACAAATTTAGGGTGAACGCAGGGTGCCTGCCGCAGGGTTGCAACCTTTAACGGACCTTTGCGCCGATTCGGCGGCTTCGGTTGCCGCGGTTTGCCTAATCTTGTAGTCGGAATGGGAGCGAAACAGAAAAAGAAAGCAGCACCGAAGAAGGGCGCTTATCGGTTCGGGCGCCAGGCGCGTTGGTTGTGGTTTTTGGGCCTCGCTCCGTTGGCGGGTTTGGCGGGCTTGGTGTTGTTGGCTTCGTTGGGCGAATTGCCGGACACGGAGACGCTCGCCAATCCAAAGACCGATTTGGCAACACGGGTGTACTCGTCTGATGGGCGGGTCATCGGGCGCTACTACGCCGAGAACCGCTCAGATGCGCGGTATGATGAGCTACCAGAACACTTGGTCGGCGCCTTGATCAGCACGGAAGATGCGCGTTTTGAGTCGCACAGTGGGTTGGATTTCATCGGTTTGGCTCGGGCCATTGCTTTCATGGGATCGCGCGGCGGGGGCAGCACCATCACGCAGCAGCTGGCCAAATTGCTCTTCACCGAGTCGTACGACCAAACCAGCCTCATCGAACGGGCGGTATTGCAAAAGCCCCAAGAATGGATCATCGCTGCCCGCCTTGAGCGCCACTACACAAAGGGTGAAATCGTCGCCCTCTACTTGAATCGATACGATTTTCTAAACCAAGCGGTGGGCATCAAATCGGCTGCGAACATCTACTTCGACAAGGACGTTGATGAGTTGAACATTCAGGAGTCTGCGATGCTTGTGGGCATGCTGAAGAACAGTTCGTTGTTCAATCCGATGCGTCGGCCGGAAATGGTTTTGGACCGCCGCAATGTGGTGTTAAGCCAAATGGTCAAGTACGACCGCCTGACCCGTGACGAGTACGACTCCCTCAAGGTGTTGCCCCTGGGGCTCAATTTCCAACGCGTCTCCCACGACGAAGGCATTGCGCCCTATTTCCGCGAGGAATTGCGCGGGGAATTGAAGCGCCTCCTTGCGGCAAAAGACGCAAACGACCAGTTCATCATTCGCAAAGCCGATGGCGCCCCATATGATCTGTACCGAGATGGCATTCAGGTGTTTACCACCATTGACAGCCGGTTGCAGAAAGCAGCGGAAGAGGCGGTTTATGAGCACTTGGCAGGCGAATTGCAGGCGACTTTGGACCGGGACTTGAGGCGCCGGTCTAAATCGGAGTGGCCCTTTTACTCGGGCATTGACCGCAAAACGCGGGACGCCATCATGGACCGCGCGGTGCGTGAGAGCGAGCGGTATTTGGTTGCTTCTGGCAAGCTGTGTCCGGAGTGCAAGCGGCCCGGTTTTTACGTGCGCAAGCAGTCGAGCGAAGGCGGTGAGCCGCGTTGGCTTTGCGACCCTGACAAGGGGGGGTGCAGCCACACGTGGCCACGGCGATCGGAGTCGGAAATCGAAGAAGCGTTCAACACGCCGGTGCCCATGCGTGTGTTCGCGCATGGCGGGGCCGTTGACACCGTGATGACCCCCTTGGATTCCATTCGCTACCGCAAGCATTTCCTGCATGCGGGGCTGATGTCCATCGAGCCGCAAACCGGTCACATCAAGGCCTGGGTGGGCGGCATCGATTACCGTCACTTCAAGTTTGACAACGTTTCGCAAAGTCGCCGGCAGGTGGGGTCGATATTCAAGCCCTTCGTTTACGCTACAGCGCTGCGCTATGGCATGAACCGGTGCACCGAGATCCCGAACCAAAAAATCTGCATCGAAATGCCGGATGGCCAGCCCGATTGGTGTCCGGACAATTCCGATTTTGAATACGGTGACATTGTGACCCTCGAATACGCTTTGGCGAATTCGATGAACACGGTGACGGCAAAACTCATCAAGGACTTCGGTGCTCGAAGGGTAGCCGAGTTGGCCTATGCCTTGGGCATCGAGTCGGAAATCCCCGAAGTGCCTTCCATTGCGCTCGGAGCAGCCCAATTGACCCTGAAGGAAATTACGTCAGCCAACGCGGCGTTGGTCAATGGCGGCGTGTATGTCCGACCGACTTACATCGCACGCATCGAGGACAAGTTTGGCAACGTCATTTACTCGCCTGAACCGGAGATTCACCAAGGACTTGACGCCCGCACCGCGGCGACCATCGTCGAAATGATGAAGGGGGTGGTCGATGGCGCTTACAGCATTGAGACGGGTAAGCGCAAGGGAACGGGGATCCGCCTCCGCATGGACCTTGATTCGCGCGATTACGATGGCCTGACGATTCCGATGGCCGGAAAAACGGGGACGACGCAGAGCAACACCGATGGGTGGTTCATGGGGTTGACCCCGGACTTGGTGACCGGGGTGTGGGTCGGCGCCCAAGATCCAGCGGTCCGTTTCAGCACCACCACCTACGGGCAGGGAGCCAACACGGCCTTGCCGATTTTTGGGTTCTACATGAAGAAGGCGCTGGCGGATCCGCGGATCGGTCTGAGCGGCGATGATTTCACCTTGCCGGCGTCGATGGGCGTGGATTCACTTGATTGTGAAGCGGGCCAAAACCTGCGCCTCCCACCCTTCGGCAACCCGAACGATGTGGACGATGGCTTGTTTGATTAACATTCGAATTGAATTGAAATGGCGATAACGAAGACCGTAAGGGATGCGCAGCAGGCGTGCGAAGGGGTGCAGGACGGCATGACCCTGATGCTGGGCGGATTTGGATTGTGTGGCATTCCAGAGCATTCCATTGCGGAACTGCAGCGCCTCGGGGTCAAAGACCTCGTTTGCATTTCCAACAACGCTGGGGTGGATGATTTTGGGCTGGGTCGGTTGTTGCAAGGGCGCCAAATCCGGAAGATGATCTCCTCTTACGTCGGGGAGAACGACGAGTTCGAGCGGCAGATGCTGTCGGGTGAATTGGAGGTCGACCTCATTCCCCAGGGTTCCCTCGCCGAGCGCTGCCGGGCTGGCGGAGCGGGCATTCCCGCTTTTTTCACCCCGGCGGGCTATGGCACCGAGGTGGCCGAAGGCAAGGAGGTTCGGGAATTCGATGGCAAGCCGCACATCCTCGAAACCGCGCTCACGGCTGATTTCGCATTTGTGAAGGCCTGGAAGGGGGATGCCGCGGGCAATTTGGTTTACAAGGCGACTGCGCGCAACTTCAACCCGATGATGGCCATGGCCGGTCGCATCACGGTGGCGGAAGTGGAGCATTTGGTCCCAGTCGGCGAACTCGATCCCAATGAAATCCACACCCCGGGCATTTTTGTCCAGCGCATCTTCGAGGGCGCCAACTTTGAAAAACGCATTGAACAGCGCACGGTCCGCCCTGCCCAATCTTGAGCCCATGTTAACGAAAAACGACATCGCCAAGCGCATCGCGCAAGAGGTACAGGACGGCTGGTACGTGAACTTGGGAATCGGCATCCCCACCCTCGTAGCGAATTACATCCCCGACGGCATGGAAGTCGAATTCCAATCCGAAAACGGCATCTTGGGCATGGGGCCCTTCCCGGTGGAAGGCACGGAGGACGCGGATTTGATCAATGCGGGCAAGCAGACCATCACGGCCATGCCGGGCGCGGTTTACTTCGACTCAGCCACGTCGTTTGCCATGATCCGTGGACGGCACGTGCAATTGACGGTGCTGGGTGCCATGGAAGTCAGTGCCACGGGCGACATTGCGAATTGGAAAATTCCGGGCCACATGGTCAAGGGGATGGGGGGAGCAATGGATTTGGTGGCGAGCGCGGAGAACATCATTGTGGCCATGATGCACACGAACAAGCGGGGTGACTCCAAGCTCTTGCCGGCCTGCTCGCTGCCGCTGACGGGCGTGGGATGCGTGCGCCGTGTTGTCACCAACTTGGCTGTGTTGGACATCCGTGACGGTGCATTTCACTTGGTGGAGCGTGCGCCAGGGGTTTCAGTTGAAGAAATCCAACAAGCGACTGCGGGTTCCCTCGTGGTGCCGGATCAAGTGCCCGAGATGGCGCTTTGAATTAGCCCTTCAGGACGACGGCAACGGCGTTCACATCGCCCCCGATCGGCGGAGCGAACTTCGTCACTTTCACTTGAAACTGGTGGGCATCTGGCCACTGTGCCCGCAAGCCATTGATGATGCGTTGGGCCACATGTTCAATCAGCTTTGAACGAATGGCCATTTCCCGGGCTACGATGCGGTGTACGTCGCAATAATCCGCCGTTGCTGCGAGGTCATCGGTTGCTCCAGCCAGTTTCAAATCCATCTGAATGATGACATCGACGCGGTAATCTCCCCCGATGCGCGCTTCCTCTTCCATGCACCCGTGGTGGGAACGGAATCGGAGGTCGTTGATGTGGATTTCGCCGACGCTCATGCTTCCTTCATCGCTTGGATGAGCTGCATTCCAGCGGTCACCCGTTCCTGCGTTTCTTCCTTTCCAACAAAGGCTGCGAAGTCGAACATGGAAGGACCTCCGCCCTCACCTGTCAATAGGATGCGGAAGGGCAAAAGCACCGCGCCAAAGCCGACTTCCTTTTCTTCCAAGTACGCTTTGAACGCAGTTTCAATAGAGGTTGAATCAAAGGAATCCAGTGCGTTCAATCGTTCCATCAGCCCGATGATGAGCGCGCCCGTTTCGTCCTTCCAACGCTTCCGTACGAGCTTTTCATCGAAGGAGGTAGGCCGTTCCCAGAGCCACGCATGGTTCCAGATTTCATTCAAGAATGAAACCCGTTCGATCATGAGCTCGATTACGGTTTGGCAGGTTTCCACTCCCCATTCAATCCCATCGGGTCGTGAAGCATGCAAAGCCTCGGCGAGTTGGCCGATGGGCTGGTTGCGCAAATGCTGCTCGTTGAACCATTTGGCCTTGTCCGGATTGAAGCGAGCACCGGATTTCACCACCCGGTCGAGGCTGAAGGCTGCAGCCGCCGCTTCCATGGAGAAGACTTCTTGTTCGGTTCCCGGATTCCAACCGAGCAGGAGCAGCATGTTGGTGAATGCTTCGGGCAGGTAACCGGATTCGCGGTAGCCGCTGGATTTGGCCCCTGAGACAGGGTCGGTCCACTCCAATGGGAACACCGGGAATCCGCCCTGATCGCCATCGCGCTTGCTCAGCTTGCCATTGCCGGTGGGCTTCAAAATCAACGGCAAATGCGCAAATGACGGCGCTTTCCAGCCAAACGCTTCGTACAACATGGCGTGCAATGGGGCGCTCGGGAGCCACTCCTCACCACGGATTACGTGGGTGATGCCCATCAGGTGATCGTCCACCACATTGGCGAAGTGGTACGTCGGCAGCCCGTCTGCTTTCATCAGCACCTTGTCGTCGAGGACAGCTGTTGAAATGCGCACTTCCCCCCGGATGAGGTCATTGAGGACCACGTCTCGGACGTCATCAGGCATGCGGAATCGGATGACAGCGGGGTGCCCTGCCGCCTCAAGCTCCACTACCTCTTCCGCGCTGAGCGTCAAGCTATTTCGCATGGTTCCACGCGTTTTTGCGTCGTATTGCCACACCTGCCCTTGCGCCTCAGCCGCTTTCCGCAAGGCATCCATTTCTTCGGGCGTATCGAAGGCTTTGTAGGCCAAACCCGCTTCCATCAAACCCGCCAATTGCTCCCGATAGCATTCCGTCCGCTCGCTCTGGCGATATGGCCCGACCTCGCCACCCGCCCCGACGCCTTCGTCCACCTCGATTCCGCACCAGCTCAGTGCTTCCAAGATGTAGCTTTCGGCACCGGGTACGAAGCGTTTTTGGTCGGTATCCTCAATCCGGAGCAAGAACTTCCCTCCGTGGTGGCGGGCGAACAGGTAGTTGTACAACGCGGTGCGAACTCCACCCATGTGGAGGGGCCCCGTGGGACTCGGTGCAAAGCGAACGCGGACGCTCATGGTGATCGGTTTTCGATGAGTGCGCGAAGATACATCGGCGGTTTGAGCGGACGCCGGTGAATTCCGACCGGACGTTTGTGCATTCAGCCGTAACCGTTACGGCTCGGTTGCAAGGGGCCTCGCAAATTCGCTTCATCATTCAAAACCAAACACAATGAATGCATTGCGAAACAAAGTCCAGCTGATTGGACGGTTGGGAAAGGACCCTGAGTTGGTCCAGTTTGAGGAGGGAAAAACCAAGGCGAGCTTCCCCCTTGCGACGAACGAAGTGTACAAAAACCCATCGGGTGAGCGCATGGAGCGCACCCAATGGCACGACGTCGTGGTGTGGGGAAAACTCTCGGAAGTGGCGGCAAGCTACCTCCAGAAAGGCTCGGAAGTGGCGGTTGAGGGGCGGTTAACCTACCGCACTTACGAGGACGCCGAAGGCCATACCCGCTACGTTACAGAGGTGGTTGCGAGCGAGTTGTTGTTGCTCGAGAAGCGATCTGAGGGGAAGGAAGTGGAGGCCTGAGGTGGTGGGGACGTCTGGAGGGGTGCTACCCCCGAGGGCGTCCCCTTTTTTGGTCCTTGCTGCGCTTTCGAACCGAGGTGGTCGGTTGGTTGTTTCAGTGTTGTTGGTATGGTGGACGGTCCGCGCCCGCCTATCTTTGCAACGAACGAACTGAGACACCATGAGCAATAAGGGCTTGTTTCCGACTTCCTTGTCGAAAAAGTATGCGATGGCCGCGACCGGCCTGTTTCTGTGCCTCTTCTTGGTCGGGCATTTGTTGGGGAACCTGCAATTGTTCATCCCAGGAGCGGAGGGCAAAGAGGCGTTCAACGCCTATGCGTTGTTTATGACCACCTTTCCGTTGGTGAAGGTGCTGAGTTACCTGACCTATTTCGGTATTTTGCTGCATGCCGTGGACGGCATCTTGCTCGCCCGTGCGAACCGCGCCGCGCGCCCGGTGCGTTACGCGAAAGAGAACGGCGCTGCAAACGCGGGATGGAGCAGCCGCAACATGGCCTTGCTCGGGACCATCGTGCTCGCCTTCATCGCGGTGCACATGCAGAACTTTTGGTACGTCATGCATTTTGGTGAACCCGGAATGTACAGTTTGGCCTCTGGAGAGGAGGTGAAGGACTTGCACCAAGTGGTCATGGACTTTTTCGGTCCAGCAAACAGCATGGCCATCGCGGCGGTAGCCTTCTATTTGCTGGCGCAGGCAGCCATCGGGTTCCACTTGTGGCATGGGTTTGCTAGCGCTTTCCAATCGTTTGGCTTGCGTTCTGCGAAATACACGCCATGGATTGAACGGGTGGGCCAAGCGTTCAGCGTTTTGGTGCCTTTGGCCTTTGCGGTCATTCCTGTTTACCTCTACATCTCTCAGCATTAATTCACGACGCAGCCATGTTAGAATCGAAAATTCCTCAAGGCCCGATTGCCGAAAAGTGGACGAATCACAAGAATTCGATCCGGTTGGTCAATCCAGCGAACAAGCGGTTGATCGACGTGATTGTCGTGGGAACGGGATTGGCTGGAAGTTCAGCCGCGGCCTCCTTGGCCGAGATGGGGTACAACGTGAAGGCCTTCTGCTTTCAAGACTCCCCACGCCGTGCACACTCCATTGCTGCGCAGGGTGGTATCAATGCCGCTAAGAACTACCAAAACGACGGCGATTCCACCTACCGTTTGTTCTATGACACGGTGAAGGGTGGTGACTACCGGAGCCGCGAAGCGAACGTGTACCGTTTGGCCGAGGTTTCCGCGAACATCATCGACCAATGCGTGGCGCAAGGGGTTCCGTTTGCACGGGACTATGGTGGCCTGTTGGACAATCGCTCCTTCGGTGGGGTGCAGGTTTCGCGGACATTCTACGCCAAAGGCCAAACCGGACAGCAGCTGTTGTTGGGAGCGTATTCCGCCCTCAGCCGCCAAATCTCAAAAGGCAAGGTGCAGTTGTTTAACCGTCACGAAATGATGGATGTGGTGATGGTGGACGGGAAATGCCGTGGCATCATTGCCCGCAACCTAGTTACTGGCGAAGTGGAGCGCCACGGCGCGCACGCGGTGGTGTTGGCTTCTGGTGGATACGGAAACGTGTTCTTCTTGAGCACCAACGCCATGGGCTCCAATGTGTCGGCGGCTTGGAAGGCGCATAAAAAAGGCGCGCACTTTGCTAACCCGAGTTTCACGCAGATTCACCCCACTTGCATTCCGGTTTCGGGTTCGCATCAGTCGAAGCTGACCTTGATGTCCGAGTCCCTCCGGAACGATGGGCGCATCTGGGTACCGAAGAAGAAAGAGGATGCTTTGGCCATTCGGGAAGGGCGATTGCGTCCGGTTGATTTGGCCGAAGAAGACCGCGATTATTACCTCGAGCGCCGGTACCCAGCGTTCGGTAACTTGGTTCCCCGAGACGTGGCTTCGCGGGCAGCGAAGGAGCGGTGCGATGCGGGCTTCGGTGTGAATGAAACGGGGGAAGCTGTGTTTTTGGACTATGCCAGTGCCATCGAACGTTACGGCAAGACCGAGGCCAACATCCAAGGCATCGATTCGCCGTCCAAAGCGCAAATCACCGAACTCGGAAAGGCTGTGGTCAAGGCGAAGTACGGCAACCTGTTCGATATGTATCAGCAAATCACTGCTGATAATCCGTACGAGACACCGATGAAGATTTACCCTGCGGTGCACTACACCATGGGTGGCTTGTGGGTTGACTACAATTTGATGACGGCTGTTCCCGGTCTTTACGCAGCAGGAGAGGCGAATTTCTCAGACCATGGTGCGAACCGACTCGGGGCGTCGGCCTTGATGCAAGGCCTTGCTGATGGCTATTTCGTGCTGCCATACACCATCGGCGATTACTTGGCAGATGACATCCGGACCGGACCGATTTCCACGGATCATCCGGCTTTCGTTGAAGCGGAAAAATCCGTTACCGAACGCATCAACCACTTCTTGAACAACAACGGGGATACCCCGGTGGACGATTTCCACCGCCGGTTGGGTTTGATCATGTGGAACAAATGTGGCATGGCGCGGAATGCGGAGGGATTGAAAGAGGCGATTCAAGAAATTCGGGCGTTGCGGGAGGAGTTTTGGCAAAAGGTCCGCGTGCCGGGAACGGGCGATCAATACAATCCTGAACTGGACAAGGCAGGTCGGGTTGCCGACTTCCTGGAGTTGGGTGAGTTGATGTGCGTGGATGCGCTGGCCCGCGAGGAATCATGTGGTGGCCACTTCCGCGAAGAGCATCAGACCGAAGAGGGTGAGGCCCTTCGGAATGACGAAGAATTCACGTTTGTGTCGGCATGGCAGTACACAGGCGACCCTTCCGAGGCGAAGTTGGAGAAAGAAGAATTGGTTTACGAAAACATCGAGCTGAAGCAACGCAGCTACAAGTAATCACACCATGAACTTGACGTTGAAGATTTGGCGCCAAAACGGCCCAACAGACAAAGGACGGATGGAAACCTACCCGGTTTCAGGAATCTCCGAGCACATGTCGTTCTTGGAGATGATGGACGTGCTGAATGATCAGCTCGTTCGGGACGGGAAGGACCCGATTGCATTCGACCACGATTGCCGCGAAGGCATTTGCGGGATGTGCTCCATGTTCATCAATGGGGAGGCTCACGGCCCGGGTCGCGGAGTGACCACCTGCCAGTTACACATGCGCTCCTTCAAGGACGGTGATACCATCTACATCGAGCCTTGGCGTGCGAAGGCGTTCCCGGTCATCAAGGACCTCGTGGTCGACCGCAGTGCGTTCGATCGCGTAATCCAAGCCGGGGGGTACGTTTCCGTCAACACTTCCGGCAACACGATCGACGCGAATGCCATACCGATTCCCAAGCCGGATGCAGATGAGGCGTTCAATGCGGCGACGTGCATCGGATGCGGGGCGTGTGTCGCCACGTGCAAGAACGCTTCGGCCATGTTGTTCGTGTCAGCTAAAGTTTCGCAGCTTGCTTTGTTGCCACAAGGGCAGCCAGAGCGCGACATTCGGGTGAAACGGATGGTTGAGCAAATGGACAAGGAAGGCTTTGGAAACTGCACCAACACGGGCGCCTGTGAGGTGGAGTGTCCGAAGGGCATCAGCTTGTCGAACATCGCTCGCATGAACCGGGACTTTTTGTCTGCTTCGTTGAAAGGAGAATAAGAACACCTTTCTGCGTGGAAGCGCCTTAAATTTGCGACCACTGTTGACGGGATATAGCGCAGCCCGGTAGCGCGCTTCGTTCGGGACGAAGAGGCCGCAGGTTCGAATCCTGCTATCCCGACTGTCAGAAAAAGCCCCTCACCTGTTGAGGGGCTTTTGACTTTTTTGTCAGTTTCATGACCGTTGCAATGTGGATGAAATCGTATCTTGCCCCCATGAAACATTTGATCGCCTTCACATTGATGGTCGCTGCTCTCGGAGTTCAAGCGCAAAAAGTTGAAACCAGTTTCAGGGTCGAAGGGGTTTGTGGCATGTGCGAGGCGCGGATTGAAGGAGCATTGGATGTCCACGGCGTGGTCTCGGCGGAATGGGACCGCGAATCGAAAATGCTGACCGTGGTCTACAAGGAAAAGCAAATCTCTGAAGCGACCTTGCATGATTTGATCCATGCGGTCGGCCATGATACATCCACGGGGAAGGCGACGGATGAGGAGTACGCGGGCCTGCACGGGTGTTGCAAGTACCGCGAAGGCGCCAGCTGCACGAAGCATGAGTAAAACCTGTGCGGTCCGGGCTGGTTTAGCGGTTTTCCTGAGCGCCGCATTGGTTGCTACGGGATGGGCTCAGCGGACAAAAGGGAAGGTTTACGAGGAAACGGGGACATATGAGTTGAAGCATGTGCCGATGCCTGGCGCCCATGTCAGGGTTTTGCATGGTGATCAAATTGCGGTTACCGATGGCTTCGGCGTATTTGAGTTGGAAGGGTTGGCCATCGGAGACACCATAGAGGCCTCCATGGTCGGTTATGAGCCCTCTGGATGGGTGTGGGAAGGGGAGCGGTTCATCGAGCTGGTGTTGCGGCCGGGTGTGGTGTTGGGAGCGGCCGAAGTGGTCGCTGAGCAGCGGCCGAGCAGCCTGTCCTTGATGAATGCCTTGAATGTCCAAACCTTGAACCGGGCGGAATTGGTCAAGGCTGCGTGCTGCAATTTGTCCGAAGCGTTCGAGACGAATGCCTCCGTTGACGCGTCTTTCACGGATGCGGTCACCGGAACGCGCCAAATCCGCATGCTCGGACTCGACGGCAAATACACGCAACTCCTCGTCGACAACCTGCCCGGGCCCCGTGGCCTATCCGTTGTTCAGGGCTTGCTGCTCATTCCGGGAGATTGGGTCAACAGCATCGCCATTTCCAAAGGCGCAGGCTCCGTGTCCGGCGGTTATGAGAGCATCACCGGCCAGATCAACGTTGCCCATAAAAACCCCATGAACGCCGATCCCTTCCACGCCAACCTCTACCTCAACGGGGCCGGTCGCATGGAATGGAATCACGTCAGCACGCACGCCGTCAGCCGCAGGTGGAAAACAGCGGTGTTGAGCCACGCGCTTTACAACGGCCGGGTAAACGACCGCAACGGCGATGGCTTCCTTGACACGCCGCTCCAACGCCATTTGGTCCTCCGAAACGAATGGAAATTCACGGGCGACCGTGGGATCCGAGGCGAGTACGCGGTGTCGGGCGCGACAACGGAACTTGTTTCAGGCATGGCCGATGGGGTGGCTGATGAGGCGGTTTGGTCCCAATTGGATGCGTGGCAAGCAAGCGACGGCATGGAAGGGGTGTGGCGCGGAACCTCCTTCATAGAGCGCGCTGAGGCCAGCGCGAAAACGGGCTACGTGTTTCCCGATGCGGAATGGCGAAGCATCGGTACCCAATTCAACGCGTTGCATCACCGGACCTGGCACAACATGGGCGGAAATCGGTACGATGGCACGGAGCGCATGTTCCGAGGCAACATCCTCTATGCCGGCCGCCTAGCTCCGGAACACCACACCTTCACGACGGGCGCCAGTTATGTTTACAACGACTTCAATGAATCGGCGGAATGGGCGGATTCGGCGGCGGTGAACTGGTCGCGCACCGAGCGCGTGCCGGGGGCCTTTTTCGAGTACACGTTTGATGACGAGCGGCGCTGGAACGTGGTAGCAGGTCTGCGGGCCGATGCCCACAACCTCTACGGCCGGTTTGTGTCCCCGCGCCTGCATGCCCGATTCAGCGTCACGGATGCCTTGTCGTTGAAGGCCTCGGCCGGACGCGGCTTGCGCGTGCCCAATCCGCTCATGGAGCAGTTGGGCCCTTGGGCGAGCCGGCGGACTTGGCTGACCTGGCAGGGCGATCAAGTCGCTCCGCTGCAGCTATTGGACATCCGTCCCGAGCAGGCCACGAACGTGGGGTTGAATGCCACGGCGGCTTTTAAGTTGAATCACCGGGATGCAAGCTTGGCATTCGATGCGTATTGGACGGAATTTTCGAACCGTTTGGTGGTGGACATGGACTATGACCCTTCGAAGATCCTGCTGTACAATTTGGAAGGCATTTCGCGGTCCAAAACCGCTCAAGTCGAGTTCGATTGGTCCGCCCACCGCCGCTTCGATGTCCGCCTTGCCTACCGTTACGTGGATGCCGTGACCGACCGCCTGCAGCCCGATTACCGCCGCGACCCGTTCGTTTCGCGTCACCGCGGTTTTGGCCAAATCTCGTACGCCAGCCGCACCAGCGAGCAAGGCAGCCAATGGCGCGTGGACGCCACCCTGCAGTGGGTCGGTGCCCAACGCCTGCCCTCTACGGCCGCCAACCCCGAGCCCTTCCAACAGCCCGAAGTGGCGCCAGACTTCACCCAATTCAACCTCCAAGCGTCGCGGGATTTTTCGCGCAACGCGAGCGCCTACTTGGGCGTCGAAAACGTCATGAACGTGCGCCAGGAGCGGCCGATCATTGCAGCCACGGCGGACGAGGGGGATTTCAATAACTACTTCGACGCGAGCTTGGTCTACGGTCCGATTTTCGGCCGCATGGTGTATGCGGGATTGCGTTGGCGGATTGCGCCCCTCGATTCAAAAGGTGGATCGTTTTAATTGCGCCCCGCTGCTTCGCGCGCTCGGCACATTGCGTCGGCGGCTCGTGGGTTTGCGGTTCACTTGCATCGCCGTGTCACCTTCTGCATATCGCGGGTCCGGGATGTAGTCGAGTTTTTCCATGGCCGACGCTTCGATGTGGACGCATCCGTACTCTTCTCGAACGGGGCCTGTGATTTGGTAAATGCCCCGCCCCCGGAACGCATGCGTTCGCAGTGCCGGGGGGAAATGCACGGTGTCCAACCAGTCGCCGCGGGCATCGACGAAGCAGCCGAAGCACATCCGCTCCCCCCGCGAAGTTTGGGTTTCCTTGACGGTCACCAAGTACCCCACGCCCGTCACCACTTGCCCAAGCCGCCCCTGCATTCCGCGGGCAGGAACCGCGTGGCGGGCCTGGGCTTGAGCGGCGGGTGTGAGCAGTGAGAAGGGGGAGCACAGTGGGAACCCGAACAACTCGATTTGGTCAAAGGCGTCTTCCAAATGCCCACTTTCCAAATCCGGCAACTCAAACGTGCGGGAGTTTTGCGCAAACAATTGCGGCTGGTGCTCGGTCCCCCGCCCATGCCCTAGCAGGAAATGCGCCTCCCACAGCAAGGCTTGCTTCGTCGCTCCCGTAAAACGAAAACCGCCCGCCCGAATGAGCAACACGAGCTGATCCAAGGTGACGGGAACGCGTTCCACGAATTCGCTCAGCGACCGAAAAGGGCCGTGGAGCTGCCGCTCACGCATCCACAACCCGACCCCTTCGGCCTCCGCTCCGCTCACCAAGTTGAAGCCCAGCACCAAGGCGCCATCCACCACGTCCGCTTCCCATCCACCCCGGTTGACACACGGCTCTTCGATGCGCGCGCCGAGCATGCGGGCTTCGTGGACGTAGAATTCGGTGCGGTAAAATCCCCCGAAGTTGTTGATGCAGGCAGCCATGTATTCCAGCGGCCAATGCGCTTTCAAGAAGAGGCTCTGGTAGCTCTCCACGGCATATGATGCGGAGTGCCCCTTGGCGAAGGCATAACCGGCGAAGCTCTCCACTTGCCGCCAAACTTCCTTCGCTTCTTCCGGCCGCCTCCCACGCGCCACGGCCTTTTGCTGAAAAAGTTGGGCGGCCTGGGCGAATTCATCGGTTGACCGGAATTTGCCGCTCATTCCCCGCCGCAGGACATCGGCTTCCCCGAGGTCGAGTCCTGCGAAGTGGTGGGCGACTTTGATGACGTCTTCTTGGTACACCATCACGCCATAGGTCTCAGGCATGAGCTCGAGCAACACAGGATGCGCATCGCCCCGACGTTGGGGGTGCCGGTGCCGCTCGATGTACGCCTTCATCATCCCGCTTTTTGCCACGCCCGGCCGGATGACGGAACTCGCAGCAACAAGCCCGAGGTAGGTGTCGACCTGCAGTTTCTTTAACAGCATGCGCATGGCTGGGGATTCGACATAAAAGCAGCCGATGGCTTCAGCCCCACGCAGCATGACACGGATTTTTGGATCCTCCTTGAAGCGGCGCATGTCGTGGATGTCGATGCGCTTCGCTGCGTCCGGATCACTCCGTTCGATGAAACGCATGGTGTCCCGGATCTTCCCCAATCCGCGCTGGCTGAGGATATCGAACTTGTACAGCCCGACATCCTCTGCCACCAGCATGTCGAATTGGGTGGTGGGAAAACCCTTGGGGGGCATGAACGTCGCACAATAGCGGTGAATGGGTTGGTCGGCGATGAGCAAGCCACACGCGTGAATGGTCAGGGCATTGGGTTGGTCTTTCAGCAAGCCCGCATACTTGATGACCAAACGCTCCAATTCATCGAGGCGATTGGGATCAAACCGCCCATCCGCCAACACATCGATGTCGGCCTTCGGCAGCCCAAACACCTTCCCCAACTCCCGCACCACAGCCCGGTACTGAAATGTGCTGTACGCTCCCACCAGCGCCACGTGATCGAACCTCCTGAAGATGTAGGCCGTCACATCATCCCGGTCCGTCCATGAAAAGTCGATGTCAAAGTCCGGCGGATTCT